>JAPOZO010000072.1 GCA_026706025.1 Candidatus Poribacteria bacterium | reverse complement strand
GTCCGTAGTTATCCCGACTGAGCTTACCTTGGCAATAAACGGTTCGTCCGAACTCACCACCCCAGACGACTAAAGTTTCGTCCAGCATACCGCGCTGTTTCAGGTCTTGGACGAGTGCGGTTGAGGGTTGGTCGATGTCGCGCGCCTGATTCCGAATGTTCTTGGGGAGGTCGCCGTGCTGATCCCACCCGCGGTGGAAGACTTGGACAAGACGGACATCGCGCTCCATCATGCGCCGTGCGAGGATACAGCAGTTGGCAAATGTACCGGGGGTCTTGACCTCGGGTCCATACATTTCTAAGACGTGCTCTGGTTCTTTTGACAGGTCCGCAAGTTCGGGTACACTCGTCTGCATACGGAATGCCATCTCATATTGAGAGATACGGGCATGCGTTTCTGGGTCGCCTAACTCCTCGTAGAGTTCCTTGTTAAGCTCTACAAGAGTATCTAACATCTGCTTCCGTGTTTTTTCGTTGACCCCTTCCGGGTTTGAAAGGAATAACACTGGGTCGCCTTGGCTACGGAGTAGCACACCTTGATGTTCCGATGGGAGGAAACCGGAACCCCAGAGGCGATTGTAGAGTGCCTGTGCCCCTTTTGGGCCGCTCCATGTCGCGTTCATCACAATGAAAGCGGGCAGGTTTCTGTTTTCGCTACCGAGGCCATAACTCAGCCACGCACCGAGACTCGGTTTGCCCGGACTTTCATCGCCGGTGCAGAAGAAGGTGATCGCTGGATCGTGATTGATCGCTTCGGTGTGTACCGACTTGATAATTGCGAGGTCTTTCACCATGGATGCCGTATGTGGCAGCAATTCGCTAATCCACGCGCCGTCCCCACCGTTGTCGTACTTCTTGAATTCAAATATAGAGGGCGCGATGGGGAATTTATCCTGTCCGGAGGTCATCGTTGTGAGGCGTTGCCCCATGCGGACGGATTCTGGGAGGTCTGTATCAAACCATTCTCCCATATTCGGTTTATAGTCGTACAGGTCGAGTTGTGAGGGCGCGCCCGACATAAAGAGATAGACAGCCTGCTTCGCCTTCGGGGCGAAGTGCGGGAGTTCTGGTAGACCGCCAAATCTCGGCTTTGCTTGCCCATCCTGCTTGTCGGGGGATAAAGAGAGGTCAAGCGCGTTCACAACGGCGTTTGGCAGTAGTGTGGCGAGTGCTGCACCACCGAGACCTGACGCGCATTTACCGAAAAATTGGCGACGCGTCTCAAGTTTCAGATATTCCTTAATTGGATCCATTACTTATCTCCTTTCGCGACGCTGTTCCATAGTTTAGGTGTCGCGATGCTTTAATTATCTGCAGGTGGTAATTCAATATCCAGTTCCAAATTCGGAAACTGTTTCAGAAGTCTTTGAAGGGGTTCCTTATCTTGAATCGGATTTTCCTTGACGGCTAAATGCTTTAAGCTCGTAACGTTCTCTATGGGACTGATGTTACTGACTTGATTCTGATCCAACGCTAAGTGTGTCAACTGCGTTGATCCAGTGAGCGGCGTGATGTTGTTGATCTGATTTCCGCTAAGCCATAAGTGTGTTACCTGTTTCAAATTCGCGAGCGATGATATGTCGCGAAGTTGATTTCGTCGAATGTTCAATAACTGCATCTGCGTCAAGTTCGCAAGAGGTTCTATATCACTGATTTGATTGTCCCAAAGCCCTAATTCTGTAGTTTGTGTCAATTCAGTCAGCGGTTTTATATCTGTAATATGATTTTCGCCAAGTCCTAATTTCGTGATTCGCGTCAACTTAGCAAGAGGTTCAATGTTGTTAATTCGATTGCTCCAGAACTCTACATTCGTCAGTTGCGTTAAATTAGCGAGTGGTGTGATGTCGCTGATTTGGTTTTTTTCGAGTCCTAATTCTATTAATTGTGTCAATCCAATGAGAGGTGTAATATCGCTAATTTGATTTTCACCCATCCGCAATTCCGTCAACTGTGTTAGTTCAGCAAGGGGTGTGATATCGTCAATCTGATTTTCCGTAATGCCAAGTTGTTTCAACTGCGTCAATCCAGCGAGCGGTTCAATGTCAGGAATCTGATTTTCACCAAGTCCTAATACTGTCACCGAGGTGAGTCCGATGAGCGGCGTAATGTCGCTGATTTGGTTGTTGGCACAGTCTAAAGTGATAAGTTGTGTCAGTCCAGCGAGCGGCGTAATGTCACGAATCTGATTCTCGCTAAGCCATAAATACCGCAACTGTGTTAATTGGGTGAGCGGTGTAATGTCGTTAATCTGATTATCCCAAAGCCATAAGTTTGTGATTTGTGTTAATTCCGATAGAGGTGTGATATCGCTGATTTTATTTTGCCGGATGTTCAACAATTTCATCTGTGTTAATCCAGCAAGGGGCGTAATGTCGCTGAGTGGATTTCCCCAGAGTCCCAACTCTGTGATTTGTGCCAATTCAGCGAGCGGTGTAATATCACTGATCTGATTTTTTCCAAGCCCTAAGTCTTTCAGTTGTTTTAACCCAGTGAGCGGTGTAATATCGCTGATTTTATTATAGCCGAGAGATAAGTGTTTCAGCTGCATAAGTCCGGCAAGTGGAGTGATGTCGGTAATATTATTAGCTGACAGATCTAAATCTCTTAATTGTGTTAATCCAGTAAGCGGTGTGAGGTCCTCAATTTGATTCGCGTAGATATCTAATTCAATTAGACCAGTGGCTTTTTCGAGACCGGTTAAATCGCGTATTTCACTGTTATTACCATCCAGATGATTTAATGCTTGAAACTTCTTTAGCGGGATACGAGCGTTTGAATCCAAGCGGAGTGCCTTGCGGACTACAGTCGCTAAGTTGGGGTCGGGTATCTTCACGTGCGCATTCGCTGAACGATTAAACGAATCAGTAATGGGAAGTACAAGCAGCGTGTACAGATATTTCAGGATCTTCATCAGAATAAACCTATAGTGGGCACAACCCGGAGGTTGCGCCCATTAGATGTAATTATCCTTTATTCAAGACTTCGTCGAGATTAAGGATAAGATTTGCAATCATCGTCCATGCCGCGACTTCGACTGCATCTAAAGTTTCATCAGGTTTCGATTCACCGACAGTGATCAGTTCTTTGGCTGCTTCCGGATTTGCCGCCAATTCCTGATGGTGCGCTTGGAATGTTTCCAGTAGCAGTGCCTCCTCTTTGGGTTTCGGGAGTCGGGCAGTCGCGGCTTCAAAGAGGTAAGCGATACGGTCTTCCGTTGTCTCACCACCCTCTTTAACCGTGCGCTCTGCGAAAGCGCGTGCCGCTTCAAAGAACTGCGGATCGTTCATCAGCATTAACGCCTGCATCGGTGTGTTGGTACGTTCACGACGGATTGTGCAGGCTTCACGTGACGGCGCGTCCAAAATGTTCATCTGTGGAGGTGGTGCAGTACGCTTCCAGAATGTATAGAGGCTCCGACGATACACTTTATCGGCACCGGTATCTTTAACAAACGTGTCGGTATTAGATCCCGTAAACCCGACGGCTTTCCAGAGACCATCCGGTTGTGGCGGTTTAACACTCGGACCCCCAATTTTGGCATACAACAAACCGCTGAGCGCGAGGGCATTATCACGTACGGTTTCGGCATCAAGTCGGTACCTTGTACCGCGAGAGAGCAGCGCGTTGTCCGCATCACGTTCCAGTTTTTCAGGTGTGACCTCTGCACTCTGCCGATATGTTGCTGACGTAAGCATCAACTTCAACATCGTTTGCACGTTCCAGTCGGAGGCAATAAATTCGGTTGCCAGCCAATCGAGGAGTTCGGGATGCACCGGCGGTGTGCCTTGTGTGCCGAAGTCCTCCGCTGTTACTACAATTCCAGTACCGAAGATGTCTTGCCAGAACCTATTGATCGCAACACGGGCAGTAAGTGGATGTTCGGGTGATAGCAACCACTTTGCAAACCCGAGACGATCCGGTGTTGTATCTTCAAGCATCGCAGGGAGCACTGCTGGCGTTTGCGGGTAAACTTGTTCGCCTGGATGTTGGTATTCACCACGTGCCAAAACGTAAGCACCTCTCGGTTCAGTCCGCTCCTGCATCACAAGCGTCGTCGTTAGCGAACCATCCAGCGTGTTCCGCTTCTGTCGGGTCTCTGCTAAGTCAGCGACAACCGCTTTCAAATCCGCGAATGCGCGGAGTGCATTTTCGTTGACGCTCTTATCAAGGGTGATGTTTGCTCGATAGTAATCCCGAATTTGATCCTTCTGTGCGGTCTCACGTTCACCGCGAGGCGTGCCAGCAATATCTACAATGTTCGCGGGTAGCATCGGCGGCGCACTTTCCATACGGAAGTAGAAACCAGAGGGACCTGAGTAGTTGACAATTTTCAGGAGCAGCGTGTTGTTACCGGGTTTGAGTTCCACTTGCATCTGCTCTTGGTCAGCAGCGGCATCTCGCTGGACGTTTTTGGCAAGAAGTTCGGTGCCGTTCATCCAGACCTTCAACGCATCGTTGCTCCCAATATACAGGAGTGCTTTCTGTTGGGTAACGGAGGAGATATTTCGGAAGAGATAGGTGGCACTGTTTTCGCCGACGATGTCGTTATGTACCTGTTCGTCAACCCAGTGGGTCTGCTGTTCCCATTTGATGGTTTTGTCGTTGACCTTAAACGTGTCGCCTGTGTTGACTGTCTTTGTTTCGGGTTCATAAACCTGATAGAAGGCGAGGTTACCGTGTTCGGCTGTAAATGGACCCGCAGCGTGCCAGTTTCCTAATCCTATCTTGGAACCGATGGGGTAAACTGTTGTTGCGTCTGTGAGGGCAAGTCGGAAACGTCCGAGCTGCTTCTGACGCAGGTCGAACTCATGTTTAAGCCGGATTTTCAACCTGCCGCCTTCCGTGCCAAACGGTGCAGCAACAAGAAAGATGGCTTGCCTGTTTTCGTTTTTTCTGTCGAGTGCCCATCCGGTTTCCGATTTATCGTCAATTGCGTTTGCAATAACACCATCAAGATTGTCTTCACCCATGACCTGTTCGTGGTCTGCCCACGCTTGCACGATTTGAATAGGTGTCCACGGATCGGGTGCATCGGTATTTTCGGTTTCATTTTCCGCAGTCGTATCATCTGTAGGCGTGCTTTCTGCTTGTGCATCGGTGTCGGCATCAGCAGGTGCGTTTTCCGCTTGTGCATCGGCATCAGCATCGGGTGTGCTCTCTACTTGTGCATCGGTATCGGTATCAGCATCAGGTGTGCTTCCGGCTTCTGCGTCAGTATTTTCAGCTTCCGTCTGCGTTTCAGGATCAGCGTTGGTGTCGCTACTTTCCGCTACCGGAGAATCATCACTCTCTGCTGCAGGTGGTGCAATGAAAAGCGCGAAGTCGGTCAAGACAACGTTGCCGTTACTGCTTCTACCGATCCCACCTTTCGGCAAGGATTCGTGCTTGATACCTTCTAATCGCACGGCACTCCATTTGCCGGGTGGCAGATCTACAATGACCTCGTAGGTTTCCTGTTCGGGATTGGTGCCGCTGGCTAATATGGAGTTATCCTCTAAAACTTCGAGTGTCGCCCCACCTTTTGAGTAAAGCGATGTCGGTTTAAGCGTTGTCCAGCGCGGCATCCTATTTTCCCAGGCGATTTGGGTCGCATCGAGTTCGGGGATAGGTGCTTTGGTTTGGGCATCTAATTCGGCGATCTGTGCATCAAATGCAGCGAGTTCCGCTTCCTGCTCTGGTGTCGGCAACTTCACAACTGGGGGAGAATCCTTACGGTTGCCGTCCATTGCGTTTTCAGTGATATTGTTGAAATAAGCGTAGAGTTGATAGAATTCCTTCTGTGTAATCGGATCGTATTTGTGGTCGTGGCACTGCGCGCACCCTACGGTTAATCCCATCCAGACGGTCGAAGTGGTATTGGCTCTGTCGATGGCGTATCGGACGTAGTATTCTGCATCAATTGAACCGCCCTCACTTGTCGTGACGTGGCATCGGTTAAAACCGGTGGCGACGCGTTGATCAACCGTCGGTTCCGGTAAGAGGTCACCTGCTAACTGCTCAGTCGTAAACTGATCAAACGGCATGTTTTTGTTGAACGCATTGATCACCCAATCGCGGTAGGGCCACATTTCGCGGTAGTTATCCAAGTGGAGTCCGTGGGTATCGCCGTACCGTGCGACATCTAACCAGAAGCGACCGAGATGCTCGCCGTATTCCGGTTTCGCCATAAAGGTATCAATCAGTTTTTCGTAAGCGTCTGATGAATCGTCTGTGAGGAATTGATGAATCTCTTCACGCGTCGGTGGTAGACCGGTAAGATCGAAACTTAAACGTCGAATGAGGGTCCGTTTATCCGCTTCACTGGCAGGGGCGAGTCCCTCTTTTTCAAGCCGTGAGAGGATGAACGCGTCAATCGGGTTTCGTACCCAGTCTTTGTTCTTGACAGCAGGTGGTGTTGGACGGGCAGGTGTGGTGAACGCCCAATGTTCTTCCCAATTTGCACCTTCACGAATCCACTGCGTAACGGCTTCAATCTGCTCCGGGGTCAACGTCTTGTTGAAGTCGGCTGGCGGCATGCGATAGGTGTCGTCATCGGATACGATACGGAGATGCAGTTCGCTCTCTTCGGGGTTGCCGGGGACGATGACGGGGTATCCGCTCGGTTCAGAGAACGCGCCCGCTTTCGTGTCAAGCCGGAGGTTAGCCTGTCGGGTCTTGGCATCCGGTCCGTGACAGGCGAAGCAGTTATCCGCAAGAATCGGGCGGATGTCAAGATTATAATTCACGGTGGCTTGTGGTGTTTCGTGATGTTCCGCAGGTACCGAGGGACCCCCGAACACGGCGAGGCAGAAACACGCCAACATGGCTATTAGTGGAATTGAACTTTTAGCGATTTTCACAGAAATTCTCTCCCTTTTCAGCGTTATCGTCTGCAGCTTGCTTAAAAACGCAAGCTGCAACGTGCTATAGCAGAATTGGCAATTGTGACGTTTCGTTAGGCGAAAAGTTTAGCAGCATCGCTATATTTTACGTTACAGTTGGGTACTTGTCAAATATTTTTACTTGATTGGACATTCAGTTTTTGTTGATACGCCATACGCGGTGTGATATAATTCTAACAGTTACCAATCATCAAGGAGCAACAAGATGGCTTTTAGTGATTTTAAGAAGATCCCTGACGTTCAGAAAAGATTTGGCATCCGACACATCGAAAATGACTTCATAAAGATTGAGGAAGACGTGTTACCTTCGGAACAATTTCTGCAAGAGTTGGAATTTAGCAGACAGTATATTCCTATTTTTGCTTCTGAGGGCGCGCGTTGTGAAGCCGTTATCTACCCTGTTTTGCGGGAAGTGTATAAAGCGTACGCTACCAACTACGCCCTCTGGATAAAGGAACCTCTTACCTACGATGAGACACTGAGCGGCACGCCCGATTACTTTGTCTCAACAAGATCCGAATTGGGCATGCTCATTGTAGGCACCCTGTTGATAATACTCGTTGAGGCAAAGAAGAACGACTTTGAGCAAGGTTGGGGTCAATGCCTAGCAGAATTGGTAGCGGCACAAAAAATAAACGCGAACGCGGATATGCCCGTGTATGGTATAGTCAGCGACGGCACATTGTGGCAGATTGGGCATCTTATCAACGAAACCTTCACCCAAAATCGAACGAGTTTTAGCGTGGATAATTTGCCTGTTCTATTTGGTGCTATTGATGCTGTCTTCAAAGCGTCAAGCGAGGTTTCTCAAAACAACTCTACTACGTAAGCACTTTTGTCTATTCTGTTGCAATCTTCTCAAAAATGATCACATGCTGCCACGGTAGACCGTCAAGTGTCTCTACCCAAACAAGCGGATGGGGTGTTGCCTCTTTAATCACCTGCAATTCGCTCATTTTGTGTAAACGTTTGATTGGCACATTGTCATCTTCCAAGCGGTATTCCACAAAGGCAACCCGACCGCCTGTTTTCAGACCACGGCAGATATTCTGCATCATCTCATACGGATGCGAAAATTCGTGGTAGACATCTACCATAATCACCAAATCGACTGCGTTCGGTGGCAATTTCGGATCGGTAATCGTGCCTAATATTCCTTTGATATTGGTAATCCCTTCTTCCGCCATTTTCTCGGCAAGGATGTCAAGCATCTCCTGCTGAATTTCAACACCGTAGACGATCCCTGTTTTGCCGATTTTTGGTGAGATCCGCCGAGCGATGTACCCCGTACCGACCCCAATATCCGCGACAACATCCCCTTCTTTGAGTTTCAACATTTCAATGAGACGATTCGGCATCTCTTCGCGTTCACGCTCTGGACGTTCTAACCATCCTGCCGCGAGATGTCCCATCACGTGCGAGATTTCACGTCCCATGTAAATTTTGCCGATTCCGTCTCGGCTCGGTGTCCGTTGTTTGTAGCGTGTACTCGCTGGACGCGTCTGATCGTCACTCGGTACAGTTGCTGTGTAGCTCAATAGCAACATTGCACCTACAATACCACCGAGGATAACAAACCCACGGCATGTGCCCCCTGCTTTTTGATGGTTTCTCAACATCGGTTACCACCTTCCAAGATAGAGGCCTCGGTTTTCCATCGGCATCGGTACCCGCTTGCCTTGCTGCCGTTGTGAATCAACGATTGCGAAGACCATCTCAGTGCTTCGGTGCGCGAGATGAATATTACCGCATGTTTCGGTATCGGTCTCAATCGCATCAACGATGTCTTCAATACAACCGACGGTACCGCTTTTCCGTTCATAAGGGGGGAATTGCGCTTCCAAAATCTCGTTAAACTGCCCTTGCCGTTTGCGGAGATGAAAACCGAGTCCGTTATTGAGGGCACGAATTGTGCCTTCGCTACAATTCACCTCAAATTCATAAGCCGTGCCGGGGATACTGATACCGTTAATGCCGTTCTGAAAACGGATAAATCCCATTACAATACCCGGATCAGATTCCGTGCGATTGTCCTCAAAATCGGCATCGTCAACGGCAACGTTGCCTTGCACGTATTCTATTGGGGAGTCGCTTGCTAAGAAGAGAAGCATATCCGCTGCATGCGTGTATCCCCAGAGCGCGGCACCGCCGCTATAGGCGATAACAGAGCGTCTCTCGCCGAGTTCGCCGCTTTCGAGGATTTCACGCATTTTGATGTATCCCGGCGTGTAACGCCGCTGCGTGCCGAGGTTGAATTTAATATTGTGTTTTTCGCACACTTCGACCATCGCATCTGCCTCTTCCATAGAAGCGCAAAGCGGTTTATCGCAATAGATACCCTTCACGCCGTTTTCCGCAGCGAATGCTGTAATGTCGGCATGATTGCCAGGGCGTGTGGCGATGCTGACGATATCGGGTTTCTCTTCGACAATCATCTCACGATAGTCTAAATAATACTTCGGAATATCCCATTTGTTGCAGACGTATTGTGCCTTATCTTCGACCACATCTGCAGCGGCGATAAGGTCTGTCCGCTCAAAAGCAGTGTAGCCCGCGGCGTGCGAATAGGGTAACGCGCCGTGCGGTGTCGCACGGACTTCTTCATCAATTGTACCACCCATTCTGCCACAGCCGACAATACAGACACGGTATTGTGTTCCCATTGGATTCCTCCATTGCGTTTCGCTGTTGAGATCAGGAGATTGCTCCTGCGGTAAAGATTTCCCCTAAATTGTCAACTTCACAACGTCTTGTTTGGTGATCTCTTTTGTATGTCCATAGGATGCAGTTTGCACGAGTTCCTGAACTTCGGGTGTTAAACGGTTGACGATTTCCTCGGGTAAGCTTTGCTTACCATCGTATTGCGGACGATAGCGGAGAATAAGGAAACGTCTGTCGCGATCCTTCGGTTTCCACCGCAAGACACCGTGCGTCAAGAGTTCAGAGATGACGAGAAAATCCCCTGCCTTAGGCGTGAGATTGGTGAAGACATCATCTGGTTCGGGATCGATACCGTCGGGACCCGGTGTTAGAAGGTCTTCAGGTCTCTCGAATTTGCTTTTATGCGAGCCGGGGATAACAATAAGCCCACCGTCACCGGGCTGCACATCGGTCAAGTAGAAGAACGCCACGAAATCGTTACAATAGATCTGGCTATTCTGTATCTCATAGCGAGTTAACCACTGCCGCCCTTCACGTGCACAGTGCAAGCCTGCTGGGTTTGTTCCCATCGGTTGCCTGTCCGGGTTGTGCTGTTCAAGCGTGAGCGTGCCAGTGACAAACCGCGGCTTATCGAAGGTAAACTCTTTGACAAGGGGCCAGATAGCCGGATGCACCGTCATCGCCTCAAGAGAACGGTCAAAAGCGAATCCGTGTTCATATCTACCCCCTTTACCGGGTTCTAAGTCGCGAGGACGTGTCGTGAACCCTTCTGGACGTTCATCAAGCGGCATGTGGATATACCGATCTACTGCCGCTTGTGCTTCCTTGAGTGTATCTCCTGTGACTGCACCTTCGATGTGCAAATAGCCTGTAACGTCAAACAGGTAACGTTGTTCTGGGGTCATTTTCCGTTCCTTTTAGGTTAGTTGGACATGTTCACTTTTGACGATGTCCTTGATATGCGTATAGGATGCCGATTGTGCGAGTTCAATGGTTTCAGGGGAGAGTCGTTCCATCACCTCCGGCGGAAACGGATCTCGAGGGCCCTTGGTGTCTTGAAAAAACTGTGTTTTGTAACGCAAGATGATAAACCGCCGATATCGGTCTTTCGGTTTCCAGATGAGGACCCCGTGTGTCAGCAGTTCGGACAGGACAATCGCATCGCCAGCACGCGCTGTCACATTAACTAACGCGGGATGGAGTTCGTCGGGTGGGTCTTCTGGATCCGGGAAGAAGAGTCCGTCCGGACGTTCAAAGTTTGCTTTGTGGGAACCCGGTAGCACAACTAAGCCGCCATCGCCCGGATAGACATCGGCGAAATAGAAAAAGACGACGAAATCGTTGCAGTGAACCTGTCCGTTCTTGACAGCATAGCGGCGCGTCTGCCAACCGCAATCTTCACGCGCACAGTGCAACTTACCGATAACCTGATCGTGCTCGGGTCGCTTGGCAACGAGGCTGCCTCGATTAAAACGGGGTTTGTTATCCGTAAGTTCTTTTACAATTGGCCATGTTTTCGGATGAAGTGTGAGTGCCTCAAGTGATTTGTCAAACGAAAAACCGTTGGAATAGCCACCACCGCCATAACTAATACCGGGCGGGAGTTCGTCCTCCGGTGTTTGGACGCATCGTTCAACCGCATCTTGGGCATTTTTCAACTCTTCATCGCTGAGGACGTTTTTGAGGTGGATGTACCCTGTTAAATCAAAAAGGTATCGTTGTTTGGGAGTCATATACGTCTCCTTTATTGAAAAAGCCCCCGATCATTCGTAAGGTAAATTGTACACACGATGCCAGTTTCCGTCAAATGTTTTTTCTCAGCCAACCCCGCCCTAAATATAACCTGTCGAACCATCCGGACGGATGGGACACGTGCGCTGCCAATGGATGTATTCGTTGTCGGTGATAGCTGCTTCGTTCACCTCTACACCCAAACCCGGACGATCCCGTAATTCCAGATAGCCGTCTTTCGGTAGGTAAGGCTCGTCTACCCAAGCGTTCCATTCCGTCTCGGTCGGTAGGAGATATTCAAGTATTTTGAAATTCGGGGTTGCAGCGGCAAAATGGACATTGACAGCCGTTGCAAGCGGTCCCATCGGATTATGGGGTGCGACACTGACGTAGTGCGCTTCGGCAATCGCAGCGATTTTGCGCATCTCTAACAATCCACCACAGACACAGATGTCCGGTTGGATAATATCGGCACCCTGTCCTGCGATGATGTCCAGAAACTCGAAACGTGTGTAGAGGGATTCCCCTGTCGCGAGTGGTACTTGCATCTGGGAGCGTAGGCGCGTCCATGCAGGGATGTGTTCGGGACGGAGCGGTTCTTCGTAGAAATACGGATCGTAGGGCGCGAGCGCATTGGCGAGCTGGAGTGCACGAATCGGCTCAAATATTTTAGCGTGTGGATCGAAGGCTATCTCCCAGTCCGACGGCGTATTCTCACGGATCTGCTCAAAATAGGTAGCCGCTGCATCGCAGACGCGTCCCCATCGATTCGCATCCGGATCGAGTTGATAGGGACCGGTCTTGAAAGCGGTAAACCCCCAATCTTCATGGAGTTTATTTGCCTGATCGGCGGCTTCGATACCGTCTCTGCCGCCGATGCCACGGTAGACTCGGACGCGATCTCGTGCATGTCCGCCGAGGAGCATATAGACCGGTAAACCTGCCGCCTTTCCACTGATGTCCCAGAGGGCGTGATCTACGGCAGAGATGACAGCGAGTCCGGCACCACCTGCTGGAAAACGGAACTGCTGATGCAGTTTCATCATGATGTACTCAATCCGCCTCGGGTCGTCGCCTTGAATCATCTCAAAGATATAATCAGCAATCGGTTCAACAGAGAGGTCAGGTCCCGTGGAGTAAGCCTCACCCCATCCGTAGAGTCCTTCGTCTGTTTCGACTTTGATGAGGCCGCGGGGTCGGTTGCCGAAGCGTGCCATAAAGGTCTTAATAGCAGTGATTTTCATGTTTTTAACTATGTGCCTCCGCTTTAATGGCTATCAGCCGTCAGCCGTCGGCTTTCAGAAGAAGGCTCTCTGCTCATCGTAATTTTCTTTCTAATTGCTGATGGCTGAAAACTGACTGCCGTTATTTACCATGAATCCGTGCGAAACGGTGATGCGGGTAGCCCTTCCTTATTCACGAAATTGGGTTCGGCACTCTGATGCCAACCAAATCGGACAGCGACCGGATTCTTGATAGTTTCGCTGGAGATAATGACGGTATCGCCATCAATTGTTGCTTGCGCTTCAACGAATTGCTTATCTTCACCGGCGATTTGGAACCATGTGAGCGGTTTTTCATCTCGCGAGGTTAGACCGCTACCGACGTGATCAAAGGTGAGTCGAATTGCGTTTCCTTCGACTGCCATTGATTTGTAGAGCGGCCCGGAGTGTGTCACATCATCTCTGCTGTAGTCCTTCGCAAGTGCCCACAGTGCGAGTCGTCTACCGACTCCCTGTTTATTGCGTGGATGAACATCTCTCGGGTTCCCGATGTCAGTTGTCACCGCCATACCAGTATTTGGGAGTGCCAACGTCGCCGTTTGTGCTTCCCAGATTTGCGGCAGGAAAAACTGACCTTCCTCTTGATTACTGTAATTGAACGGGGCGAGTTGCACGAAATAGAATGGGAAATCGCCTTGTCCCCAGACTTCTCGCCAGCCGTTGATGAGTGCCTTCATCTTCTCGTGGTAGATCATACCGTCCTGATGGTTGGATTCGCCTTGATACCAGAGTGCGCCGCGTATGCCGTAAGGAACGATTGGATGCACCATACCGTTGTAGAGTGCCGTCGGTCTCCCAGCATCCATTAGCGGATGCGTATTATCAGGCATCGGTTTAAGCTGCGCATCGGTTTCCAATGCTTTCCGTGTTTCGGCGATCCACGCTTCTATCGCGTTTATTTTCTCTGGGAGCTGGGCGCGATAGTTTGCCTGTATGTTTTCGATTTCCTTGTTTATAGACGCAAGTGCAGGGACACCAGCGAAACCTACAGAAGGTGTCCACTGTTCAATGAGGGTACCGCCCCAGGAGGTGTTGATTAGTCCGATTGGGACATCAAGGTTTTTATAAAGTTTCCGCCCGAAATAGTAGGCGACAGCGGAGAAATTCGGGATTGTCTCAGGTGTGGTTTCGTACCAATCTGCCTCAACATCGTGCTGAGGTAAACCTGACGGGACTCGCGGGATATGGAACAGTCGGATTTTCGGATACATCGCTGCGGCGATTTCTTCCTCGCTATCATTTGAGATACTTACGGGCCATTCCATATTTGACTGCCCGGAACAGACCCAGACTTCGCCGAAAAGCACGTTCGTCAGTTCGAGGGTGTTACTGCCTTTGACTCGGAGTGTATAGGGACCGCCAGCTGCCATCGCTGGGAGTTTAACTTGCCAATTGCCATCAGCGTCGGCAATTGCGGTTGTTGCAACTGGCTTGACATCTTCGGCTTCAGCACTAAGTGTTAGGGTAATCTCTTCGCCTGGGGATGCCCACCCCCAGATCGGGGTCTGCATGTCGCGCTGCAGTACCATGTTGCTGCCGAAGACACGCGGCAGTATAACGCCGGAATACGCGAAACTTCCGATGAGAAGTGATAGAAAGCCAATGAGAAATAGCGACGTTAGTTCCATATCTTTGTTCCTTCAATTAGATAGTTGCGGAATGCATTAGTTTTACTATAATGGCTATTTTACCATGAATCCGTACGGAACGGTGATGCAGGCAAGCCTTCCTTGTTCACGAAATTGGGTTCGGCGCTCTCATGCCACCCGAATCGGACAATGATCGGGTTCGCAACGGTATCGCTGGAGACGACGATTGTGTCGCCATCAATTGTTGCCTGTGCTTCAACGAATTGCTTATCTTCACCGGCGATTTCAAACCATGTAAGTGGTTTTTCATCTCGCGAGGTTAGACCGCTACCGATGTGATCAAAGGTGAGTCGAATTGCGTTTCCTTCGACTGCCATTGATTTGTAGAGCGGCCCGGAGTGTGTCACATCATCTCTGCCGTAGTCCTTTGCAAGTGCCCACAGCGCGAGTCGTCTACCGACGTCTTGTTTGTTTCGGGGATGGATGTCCGTGAGATTACTGATGTCGGTCGTTACAGCCATGCCGGTATTTGGGAGTGTCAATGTCGCTGTTTGTGCTTCCCAGATCCGCGGTAGGAAAAGGTGACCTGCATCCAGACCCCTATAATTGAACCGCTTACTGTAATTGAAGGGTGCGAGTTGGACGAAATAGAACGGGAAATCACCTTGGCCCCAGACCTCACGCCATCCATTAATCAGTGCCTTCATCTTCTTGTGGTAGCGTTTACCGTCTCGGAGGTTAGATTCACCTTGATACCAGATCGCGCCACGTATGGCATAGGGCACCAGCGGATGCACCATACTGTTGTAAATCCCTGTAGGTCTTGTGTGATGCCTTAAAGGATGCCTATTTTCAGGCATCTGCGTCAGTTGTGCCCCGGTTTCCAATGCTTTACGGGTTTCCGCTACCCACGCCTCAACTTCCTTCATTTTCTCTGGGAGTTGGGCGCGATAGTTGGCATCTGCTTCTTGAATCTCTTTGGATATGGACGCAAGTGCGGGAACACTGGCAAAACCGGCAGGCGGGGTCCACGGTTCAATACGGGTGCCACCCCACGAGGTGTTGATTAGCCCGATCGGTACATTAAGATTTTTATAGAGTTTCCGTCCGAAATAGTAGGCGACAGCGGAGAAATTTTCGATTGTCTCAGGCGTGGTTTCGGCCCAATCTGCTGCTACATCTTTCTGAAGCAGTCCTGCTGCTACCCTCGGTACATAGAACAGCCGTATAGTTGGATAATTCGCTGCGGCGATCTCTGCTTCACTGTCTTTTGAGGCACGGACCGCCCATTGCATGTTCGACTGCCCTGAGCAGATCCAGACTTCACCGAAAAGCACGTTTGTCAGTTCGAGGGTGTTACTGCCCTTGACTCGGAGTGTGTAGGGACCGCCAGCTGCCATCGCGGGGAGTTTGGTCTGCCAATTGCCTTCCGCGTCGGCAACTGCGGTGGTTGTTGAGATCGGTTTGACACCTTCGGCTTCAGTACTGAGCGTTATGGAGACCTCTTCACCTGCGGATGCCCACCCCCAAATAGGAACTTGCATATCACGTTGCAGTACCATATTGCTGCCGATGACACGTGGCAATGTAACCTCGGCATACACGAGTGGTTGTGTAAAAAATGATAGGAAACCAATAAGAAATAGCGTGATTCGTTTCATGTTTTGCTCCTTTGTATGGCTATCAACAGTCGGCGGGAGAGTTCTATTTCAACGCCCGCTCTTTCTGATTGTTGAAAGCCAATTACTGACTGCTATTCAGCCGTTCAGCGAGGTAACTGTTGCGCTCCATTACCTGGTTGTTGCGGATACAGATGCCGAGTGCTTTTTTGGTGCCGACGATCACGACGCGCTCCTTCGCACGGGTGATGCCGGTATAAAGAAGATTCCGCTGTAACATGAGATAGTGTTGCGTGTGTAAAGGGATAACAACGGCAGGATACTCGCTCCCTTGTGCTTTGTGGATCGTCGTGGCGTACGCCAAGACGAGTTCCCCGAGATCCGCAGTATCGTAAACCACCTGTTTATCAGGGTACTGGATGTGGACTTTTTTGTCAAGGCGTTCGATTGCCACAACTCTTCCGATATCGCCGTTAAACACGTCGTAATCGTAGTTGTTGCGGATCTGCATCACTTTATCGCCGATGCGGAAACCTCCGACGGTGACGGACGTGTCTCCGAAGCGCGATGTTTGTGTGTATGCGCGACTTCCGAAGCGCGCTTTCTCCAACGGGTGGCTTGCTGGGGCAGTATATTCTTGGTTCAATACCTCTTGAAGGCGTTTGTTGAGGTTTTCAGTGCCGAGTATTCCGCGTCGCATTGGACATAGGAGTTGGATGTCGTCTATCGGATGGTAATCATAGTGCTGCGGTAAGCGATCGGCAATGAGAGAGCAGATTAATTCAGTAATTGTTTCGGGATCTTCTTCCTCCATAAAGAAAAAGTTCCGATCTGCATCACCAGTGAGTTCGGGGAAATCGCCTTTGTTAATATAATGTGCGTTTGTGACGATCATACTCTCTTGCGCTTGACGGAATATTTCAGTCAACGCAATGACCGGTATCTTTTGCGAATCGATGAGTGCCTTGAGGACATTACCCGCGCCGACAGAGGGTAACTGATCAACGTCGCCGATAAGGATGACAGTCGTACTTGGGCGGATCGCCTGCATCAATCGATTCATAAGGACGAGGTCCACCATGGATGTTTCGTCAACAATGACGACATCAGTCTCTAAGGGGTTCTGGCGATTGCGTTTAAAACTGTTAATTTGCGGGGAGAATTCGAGGAGTCGATGGATGGTTTTGGCTTCGCCACCGGTTGTTTCGCTGAGGCGTTTCGCGGCGCGTCCGGTAGGTGCTGTTAAGGTGATGTGTTTGCCTTGTGCTGCAAACAGACGAATCATGCCGACTGTCGTTGTCGTTTTACCGGTGCCGGGTCCACCCGTGAGAATCATTGCGCGTGCTGTCATCGCCGTATGGATCGCCTCGCGTTGCTGCGGTGCGAATTGGATACGCATTTCGTTCTCTAATTGGGTAAGGAATCCGGCGATCTTAGATGACGAGGTATCGGTTTCAGTGTGACTGATATTATGCCCCTCACCGTAAGCGAGGAGTCTCGAAAACTGGTTGGCGACCCCCAGTTCGGCGTAGTAAAAAGGGGCGAGGTAGATGGCGGAAGGGTTGTCAGTTGGAAGAGGTTTCTGATCTGCATCAGACGCCTCTTCTTGGTTATTGGTTCCTGATTGCTGATTGCTAATATCGTAGTTGTCTTGCGTTTCGCCTATGTCGACCTGTTCGTCGGAGCCTGTCAAGTCTGTGAAACTGGGATTTATAATTTCTTCTTTTTCAACGAGTGCATGGATACCTTTTTCAATCGATTCAGGTTCCTGCTCGAGCATCGTCTGGCACGCCTCAATGAGTTCGGGACGGTGTTGAAAGACGTGTCCATCATCTGCTTTTTGGCTGAGGACATATTTGATTCCGGCTTCTACGCGTTGCGGTGCGTCCTTATCCATACCGAGTTTCTGTGCGATCGTGTCAGCGGTTACAAATCCGATGCCGTAAATATCATCTGCGAGTTGATAGGGATTTTCTGTGACAATCGGGATTGCGTCATTTCCGTAGGTTTTGTAAATCTTTGCAGCGTGCGCCGTGCTCACATCGTGTGATTGCAGAAAGAGCATGACGTTTTTAATTTCGCGTTGTGCCTCCCACGCTTCTTTAATGATTTCCACGCGTTTCCGCCCGATACCCGGTACGCGTGCGAGTTTGTCGGGTTCGTGCTCGATGATGTCCATCGTATCCATACCGAACTTACGGACAATGAGTGCCGCCATCTTCGGGCCGATGCCCTTAATGAGTCCTGAGCCGAGGTATTTTCTTAGTCCGACGACATTTGCAGGTAGGATGGTTTCATACTTCTCAATTTGGAACTGTCTGCCGTATTTAGCATTGTCTACCCATTCGCCTTGGAGGAGGAGGCTCTCGCCGGGGTTAACAGATGCCAAATTGCCGACGACGGTGAGGAGTTCGGCATGGTCACGCGCGGCGAGCCGCCCGACAGTATAACCGGTGTCAGGGTTCTCATAAACGATACGTTCGAGTATGCCCTGTAGTGTGTCCATGCTTTTGTCCAGATGCGTACGCACGCAGGTCGCTCACCACCTCTTTTACCCGACAATTTTCAGGTGAGACCTATCCAATTTCCGTCATCAGTTTCCGAAAAGCGTTGAGTTGTGGTGGAATGATATGCGTTGTATCGGTTTTGTTTTCAAGTGCCTCAATGGTCTTGAAACCGTTGCCGGTGATGGCGAGCACTGTCGGTTCATCGGGTTGGATGTGCCCATTTTCTATCAATTTTTTCGCAGCGGCAAGCGTAACACCCCCAGCCGTTTCGGTGAAGACCCCCTCTGTAGCGGCAAGGAGTTTGATGGCTTCTACGATTTCAATATCGGTGGCGTGTTCGCCGACACCACCGGAGTTGCGGACTGTATCCACGGCATAGATGCCGTCTGCAGGATTACCAATCGCAAGCGATTTAGCGATCGTGTTCGGCAGAACAGGCTTCACGAAATCGCCACCCTCTTTATAGGTGTTAACGATCGGACCGCAGCCTTCCGCTTGGGCGACGTGTATTTTGGTGTTCGGTTTGTCTATTAGCCCCAAAAGGTGGAATTCTTTGAGTGCTTTACCAATCTTTGTGATAAGGGAACCCCCGGCGGCGGGAGCGACGATATGTGCGGGTGCCTCCCAACCGAGTTGTTCAATCAGTTCAAAGCAGAGTGTTTTTGAGCCTTCGGCATAGAAGGGACGGATGTTTATGTTAACAAATGCCCACGGATAGACACCGCCGATTTCGCTACAGAGCCGGTTCACCTCGTCATAAGTACCCGTAATGCCCACGACTGTGGGGGCATAAACGAGAGATGCGACGATTTTGCCAACTTCAAGGTCGGCAGGGATGAAGATGAAGCAGTTCAGTTTGGCGATGGCAGCGTGCGCTGCGACGGCGTTCGCGAGATTGCCGGTAGAGGCGCAAGAGACCGTGTCAAAGTCAAACTCCTTTGCTTTACTCAGAGCGATGGCGACAACACGGTCCTTGAAAGAGAGCGTCGGGTGACAGACAGAGTCGTCTTTAATATAGAGTTCCTTGACTCCGAGTGCGTCTCCGAGGTTTTTTGCTCGGATAAGCGGTGTGAACCCGGTGCTGTGCCCATCAGTCGGTTCGCCGTCTATTGGGAGGAGATCGGCGTAACGCCATAAGTTTTCGGGTCCGTTTTCTATTGAGCGTCTTGAGATAGATTTTTGTATCGCTTCATAGTTATAGTCTACTTCGAGGGGACCAAAACAGAATTCGCAAACGTGAAGGGGTTCTTTCGGATATTTGTTATCACATTCACGGCATCTGAGTCCCAATACTTTTTCCATTGTTCTATACCTCTTTGATTTTTCAACGATTGGGTTTTCGCGCCGATTTTTCTATTTTGACCCTCAATTCATGCCTGCCTCCATTATGTTCGGTGTCGAGTTGCTGGTCAAAAGATGTGAGTCCTATAGAAAATTAGTAGTACCTACGCATTTCCTCTTAAAGTCCGCCTGATAAGGGGATTTAGGGGTTAAATACAACCCAATAACGATTTTTTTCCATTTGCGTAAGCCTAATTAGATTGTCAGTTTAAGGTTAAATTCGTTCTTGCCAGCTTGCAATGTCAGGCGTATAAAGAGCGAGTGTTTCCCTATCCACCTAACATCATCCGCGTTAGATTCAGTTAATTGTAAGCCCTCGTGATCGCCCCATACGGTTATGCCATAAGGCATTGCTTTGATCGATTCTACCGTGATAGTGATGCGTAATTCTGTACGGTGCCGAATCGGCGAAAAACCTGTTAAAACAGGTTTGCTTGCATCGGATTGCAATACCCGTTCACTGATATAATTTTTAATCTCAACGGGTTCCATGCTACCTTCAACGAAGGCGAATTCACATGCTGCATCACAATAGAGCATCCTTAACGTAGATTTCGGATTGGCAGCTGTGTCCTGTGTTTCTATGTTTTTCGCTACAACAGTTGTCGGTTCGGTCTTCTCACAATTGAACATATAATCGTCAACCATTTGAGAAAGCGGTATCGGTTTTGTGTCTTCAACGCTGACAACGTGCGCGAAGTAGGTATCCAGACGTTCCAGCCCCTCCTCTCCGAGCTGCGCAACGGTAAGCGGATCAATATGTTCAATATAACCGAGCCACGGATTCCATGCTGTATTTTCTACGTAGATATCGTAATGCTGCTGCGCTGTTCCGTTCAAAAGCGCGGCGCGGAGATTATCGGTCCCTTCTGCGAGATGACCAGCGGTCCGGTATGGGATACCGACGATGTTTTTAAATTGGTGCGCAAGATTTTCATCGGGGGGCTCTCGTGTTAAAATTGCATCGCTGAACGTTGCAGCCTCAAGCGGATAAAAGCATCCAAAACCGCCCCGATCAATTTCTGGTTCGGGTGTGTCGGGTTCAGTGTCATCTGTATCCTGTTGGCTCCAGTGATACCCCCAGAGTCCTTGGAACCCAGACTGTTCGAGTGCGCGGAGGAGCACATCGTTCTTGAACACCGCGCCTGCCACACTCGGCTCTGCCCAAGGTAGTACGCGCTGGATTCTTTCCCATTCCTTAGAGATGTATTCTGGCAGTTTCTCACGCATCGTGACGACGTGTGATGCCATGGCTTCTGTACTATTGCCCGGGTTCGCGTCTCGTTGTGTCTCCCAATTTGAATCCCACATCGGCTTGATGTCAAGTGTTAGTAGCGGAACATCCCCAGCCTCAGTATGCCATTCTGTGAGCAATTTAGCGACGACTGGCGCGGACTTCGTGTCTATTGCCCACGTAATCGGGATACTGTGTTTGTGCGCGATTTTCGCTAACAGGCGCATACCCTCAAGTAGTTGTGTCCTATCCACCCCCACTATTGCTGTGCTTACCAATCCGTAGTTCAATTTTTTAACTATGGGCCTCGGGGCCGCTCTCCATTTCATTACGAGCGGGTTTTCGGTTAATTCCGGCGTAATTGGGGATCTGGGCGGTTTTAAGAAGATCCTGTTAACCTTGCCCCTGCTCTGAATTGTCACGATTATAATCTGGACCACTGCCACAACGCCTCTTTTAACTGAAGACTGAAAGGTTTTTCGCAGAAAAACCGAACTGACAACTGACAACTATTCCAAAAAGACTGTAACGCCCATATCTGCGTATTTTTGGCGTGTGCTGGGGTTACCGTTCCTAAAGCAGACAGCGGCTGTTGTTCCTTCCAAGGCTCTGGCAACGTATTCAACACAGGCATCTACGGTCTGAAGCGCGTGATTCGGGTGTCCCTCAATGCTAAATGTTAAATCAGCGGGCCCGAAAGAGAGACAGTCAACACCCGGTTTAGCGAGGTGTCGCGCGTGTGTGACGGCTTCTATGGATTCGATTTGCATCCAGAGGATTCCGTTGTTGTTCCACCATTCGGCATATTCGAGCCGTTCTTTGCCTGCGGAATTCACGCGAGGCGCACCGCCCCAACTCCGGATGCCCTGCTGCGGGTAGTAGAAGGCGGCGACTGCTTCGTCTACTGTTTCGTCTAATTCAACTTGCGGCACCTCAATACCAGAGGGACCCAAGTCGAGGTAGTTTCCAATGAGATAGGCGTTTCGGGTGTGTTTAATCCGAAAATTGACTGGAATCTCCAGTTCATTCGCCATATTGCAAAAGGCAACGAGCCGGTCTTCGTTGTACGGAGAGTGTTGGCTATCGACGGCGACAAAATCGTAGCCGCCTTCTTCGACTCTCGCAACAAGCGCGTCGCGGGATGTCGCCATCGAGACGTTAGCACCGTAGACGTGTTCTCCATTGTGAATCCGCTGTTTTAAATTGGCTGTTGACATTATTGTCCTCGCTTCTCATGTATGTGCAATGCGCGCGTAAGTTCAGTTCTAAAAATATAAATAGCATCGCGAGATGCTATTCTGAAACCGAGGTAGGCGTTGCGATCACGACTGAACCTCTATAATTATACCGTTGTGTAGGACTTAACAAAATCTCAAGAATGTGGTAGAATCTATAAAAACCTATAAAACTCTACACTTTCTGTTGACTTGTGCCATACTTCCTGCTTCAACGTCCACTGCCTCTCAACGAGGTCTAACACGGACTCCACAGGCGTTTTACGTCTCCTCGAACTCGTGGAGACGGTTAAAAGGTCAAGCGGGACATAGGTTATAAGCAGCGTTTAGGTCTCTGTCAGCCTCAAAACCACACTCGGTGCAGTGATAAGTCCGGTCAGAGAGTGTTAAGTCTGTTTTTTTGTGTCCGCAGTTGCTGCAGGTCTTTGAACTGGCAAAGAACGGGTCTGCTTCGTCTATCGGTATACCACGCCTATTTGCTTTATATTTGAGTTTCGTTAGGAAACCACCGAGTGCTGAATCCGACAACGCCTTGGCTATATTCCTGTTCTTGAGCAGTCCGCTGATATTCAGCGTCTCAATCCGGATAGCACTCGCTTTACGAACGATTCTGATTGTCGCTTGGTGGTGAGCGTCTGAACGGATATTAGCAACACGGGCATGAACAGCAGTGACACGTTTTTTCTGTTTAGACCTATTCTGACTGCCTTTCTGCTTGCGTGAAAACTTGCGTTGTTCGCGTGCCAACTTCCGTTCATATCGCTTCAGTGGACGTGGATTGTCATAGGTATCGCCATTAGAACAGGTTGCTAATGTGTTGATACCTACGTCAATACCGATAGGCTCTCTGTCGTCAAACAGAGCAGGTTGGTGTTTGTAGTTGTCAGAATCAATCCGTCTCACAGTAATCGAGGCAAACCACTTATGGTTGTGTTTTGAAATGACAACTTTTGTGATTTCACCAGAATACCGGAGTTCTTCGCGCATGCGAACCCAACCGATTTTAGGGAGATGGGTACGCTTTTTATAGACGTCAACAGTGCCTTCGCCATTGTCTGCTTGGTAGGAGTATTTACCAGATCGGTTCTTATAGACGGGGAATCTGTTTTGTCCTTTCTTCCAACGTGTTACAGCGTCTCCAAGGTTGTGTATCGCATTCTTGGACGCATTCTGCGACAGCTCTTTACACCAATCAAGTTTATCGTATTTGACGGCGTTGAACTCACGTTTTATCTCAATATGACTTCGCCATTCGTCGTTATCCAGTCCGGCTTTGAACGACGATAAGCCAAAATTGAAAGCAACACGGGCATAGCCGGCATGCTTTGACATCAACGTGGATTGCTTATTATTCGGATTCAGTTCTATCTTCTGAGTTCGGAGTGCCACCTTGTAGCTCCATTTGCTGTTTTTCTTCGTTGACGATATTCTCTATTTCTTCTGCCATTTTCTTAGACTTATGAGAACGTCGTCCGTAGAGTTTCGCACAAAAAACTGTCATAATTTCCATCTATAATTATACCACAAAATAAGTATGTTTGTTAAGTTAAAATCAGCATAACTTTAGATTTTATCAGGTTCTTATAGATTTTGGTAGGAAATACCGAACTGCAACTTACCCTAAAAATTGTTTTCTGTCAACGGATATGTAGTTTGTAGCCAGAGCCATTCAATTTTAAGAAATTATTGGATCGGACATCTTTTTTGCGGGATCTGGTGCGAAATGCTGCGATAGGCTGCGAAAATTTCTGCGAATTGTTTTAAAACATAACATACATGAAGTGTTAACACTTGCGGAAAGGACAACACTAAACACCAAAAACCTGTAATTGAGTGGCTCTGGGATTGTAGCGGGCAATCAACTATTAGTGGTTAATTGCGCATGGAAAATGGGTTTTAAATGCAGGGACAAGATTCAGAAATCGGAGATAGGATTGGTGTAAAATGTTTATAGTCCCAAAAAGTCCTTAAAATGTTACACCAGTGTAACATTTGGTATAAATAGTTTATCGTGCTAAACCCAGTGGTAGTAAGGGTTTACGGGTATTTTTTCTTTGGATCTCTTTTGTAAAAAAAAATAATTTGTTGGAAAGTGTAACATTTGGTTTAGAAGACTGTTTGGGTTGTTAGAAAGATGCGGGATAGACGTTTTCCAAACACACATACACATAAAAGATATAATATATATTTATTAAGTATAACATATTTAGATGGGCATTGCAAATTTCTTTACATTTTTTCGGAATCTTAGGAGATTGGATAGTGTGAATTTTTCAGCGGAGGAGTTGCATCTGTCGGTTATCGAAATGTCGTTCCGATTTTTGGGTGGGACGGATTCGCCACGCATCCGGTAAGCGAACGAGGGTGTTGATAATGTCTGGATTCTCGAAATATACGTCGTCGAGTTGCCAGAATTGGAGGCGTGGGTAGTTCTTCTGATTGTGCTCGAAACTCCCCATATTCTGCGCCTCCTGCTGCATTTTCGCACTAACGGGTTCGATGGTGATAAAGATACCGACTTCTGCATTGTGCTGATCCATCACGTGGCAGAAGGCGCGCACTTGCGTAATGGTGGGTTTGCCGGTTTTGACTTCAGCGAGGATACGTGCGTTTGTCTCTTTCATCTGCTGCGGATTCCATAATGTCACATGTCCGACACCGTCGAGTCCGCCATCGCCGACATCTTTCGTCGGTCTCAGTCCGAGCCGTGTCACAGCCCAATTGGAGAAGTCGTGGTATTTACGTTTGTCTCCTTCTTTCAAAAGTCTGCGGACTTCCTGCATGTTCGTCGGATAGCCTTCGATTTGGTAATCTATTGAGGGTTCCAAGCCGTGTCGGTCTGCTAAGCGTTGCCGCATCGGATCGAGTGCGAGGATTGTGATGTCAATGCCCATCCATTGGCGTTTGAGGGTATGCGCGGCATCAATCGTCGTGCCGCACCCACAGAACGGATCGAGAACGATGTCCCCTTCGTTACTGGACGCTGTTATCAAGCGTTCGTAGAGTTCGCGAGGCTTTTGTGTCGGGTAACCGAGACGTTCCTTATCACAATGTATCTCATAGGACTCGGATAACGTGAGTTTGATAAAAGATTTTGAATTTTGTAGGTTGGGTTGAACGGAGATCTACTAAAAATTGCATAGAGCAGATGACTTTTGAGTTCATCAAGAAACCTGAAATCACCAAAAATCGAGTGAAACCCAATGCACTCTCGCATCCACAGCGTTTCGAGTGTTGGGTTTCGCTATTTGTATCTACAAAAACGGGTCGTTGAAAATCGACTACTTCTGTATCAACGGGTGGGTTTTTGGTCTTTTACCGCTCAACCCAACCTACGGGAGTTTCAATCTTTATTTTCAAACTCACGTTATCTAATAGAATAAAATAGCATATAACGGATGTAAAGTCAAGTGAAAATTGCCGATGTTTTAACAGCAGAAATCGGGATTATAAACCCCTCCTACAGATATGATTCGGTTCGGTTAGGAAACCGAACCTACCGGCCTGGGCTGAGGAAGATATACCTATTTCAAAAATTGACAGAATCAGGTTTTCGAGGTATGATGTTGCGGGTGAAAAGAAATATTGGTGATGATGGAGATGGTATGAAACCTTATGAATACCTTGAGCATACGGCGGATATGGGGATGGTGGTTCGCGGTAAGAGTCTATCCGAACTTTTGACACATGCGGCGCAAGGGCTGTTTGAGACGATAGCGGTTGTGGATACAATTGATGAGACAGAATCGATTGAGATTCACCTCACGGCTGAGTCTGTGGAAGACCTGTTTGTGGCGTGGCTCGATGAGCTCATCTTTCGGCATGAGACGGAGGAAATCTTCTTTAAGCGCGCAGAAATCCAGCAGTGTAGCGAGACGGAGATGTCGGCAACGGTCCACGGTGAATCGGTAAATTTTGATAAACACGCGGTTTATACAGAAATCAAGAGCGTCACGTATCATCAGTTAGAGGTTGTTGAAAAGGGTGATGGCAGTTGGTTTGCACAGGTTATCTTTGATCTTTGATCGGTTATCAGTTATCGGTTGTCAGTTGTCAGTTAAAGAAGTTAACTGACGGCTGGCTGCTGGAAACCAACGACTACTAACTAATACGTTATGCTACGATGCACAGCCTAACAGGCTATGCTACAGGGATGACGACTATGGGTAGAACTGATACATCGTGGTGTTCAGGAGGACGTTTAGGAGGCTCCACGTACTGCCCATCAGGTAATCGCCGAGGACTAATCCTAAGAAGAATGGGATAACGCGCCGATAGCTTTGAATCCCGCCGTGCCGGAGAATGAGCCATTTTAATGTCAATGCGATGAGCAACGGAATCCAGAGGTCGGACATCTCTTGGTTGCTCGCCATGACATAGCCGAGCGGATGCAACGGGAGCCAGAAGAATTTCACCCGCAGGTAAGTCAGCACCATCATCACCGAGAAACCGATCCCGATGAATATTACACCGAGCCAGTCTGTGTCAAGGGGATACGTGATCCAGTTAGTCAACCGTCCGAAGTATTCTCTACCGTAGCCGAGTGCCCATGGTCCATAGTAGCCGGAATCGGCACCGAACTGGTAATAGAGATGGAGTTGTACCCAGAAGGCGACAAGCCCACCGAAAATGGTGGCGATGACGATGGTCAGGAGCATCCGGCGTTGGTTAATATTGGCCATCTCGGCGATTTTAAACGCTTCCAATTGATGTGGCATCTGTTGTGGACGGTAGTCTCGGTTGAAAAAGCAGACTGAGAGCGCAGTGAGGTTCTGTGCGCCGAGACGATGCGTCCCCAGAATTGTGTTTAAGATGTATCGGGGTGCTTGCCAGTGATAGGCGTGGACAAAGATACCGGACTCCGCTCGGATGCGTGTAGTCACCAGCGGCGTTATGAGAAATAACACAGCAAAAGTGAGCGCGAGCCAAGGTGCCATGCCTGCTTTGTAGAGGAGAAACGCGAAGAGTAGGATACCGAGTACAAAGCCCCATACAGCCATCCGGTACGGCATCGGTTCATCGTGCTGTTGTTGTGCTGGTGGTTCTCGTCCGCGAGACGGCAGCACGCTTTTCAGGACGGTTGTGAAATGCCGTTTGCCGGTCCAACCAAAGAAAAAACAGAGTCCCACAAAAGCACCGATCGTCTGTTCGTTAAGGTAAGGGAAGCGTGGAATAGCATTCCACCCGACCGCTTGCGCTAAAGCAACTTCGTTTCGGTAGAGGAAATAGAAGAAAGTTGTGGAAAAAAGGACATCCAACGGCATTAGGAACATGATGCCGATCGCAAACGGGTAAAAAGCGGTGATGATGGTGCCGTAGTAACTGAAAGGTGGTTCGTGGAATCTGAAGAAACGGCGCGTCACAGGGATATGCGGAAGGACCGGATAGAGATGGCTTAACCCGTTGAATAGACTGATACCGGCAGCAATAGCGAAGCCGATCCACATCCGTTTATTTCTGAAGAACGCGGAAGTCGGGTTTGTCATTGCTAAAGAGAGCTGAATAATCGGGAAGGTGAGGCGTTCGCGCTGTGCCCACTGCCGACGGAGGATGGTGTTGAGGCAGAGGAAGATGAACGCTATCACTGCAAACAGTAATAACCAAGCACCCACTACTGGCAGCCAAACCTGTAGATGTAGCGGACGATATAGGCTTGATTCTCCTTGGTAATAGCCGCGGAGTGCGTCTCTATCTGAAACCGTGAGCCATTGTGGGAGGTGGTGCCAAAATAGGGTGCGCCATTCGTTTTCTTCCGTTGCGAACCAGAAACTGTGTCCGAGTACAGAGAGAATCGCTTGCAGGACATCGCAGCCAGCGAGCGTTGTGGCGAAACTGAGTGTCACATAGAGGAGTAAGAGTTCGCCTTGTCCGAGGGCAAAATCGCTTTTTAAAAGGCGGATGATCGCGTTAATCACCATAACTGCGGTGAGGATGAAGATGACATTGGAGAGCGGGACGACCCATGTCGGAAAGGTATAGCGTACGACTTCCATCTGGATAAGGAAGTAGCAGTTAATCGGTGCGGTAATAGCAAAGATGACCAAGACACGCCATGTGAGGGCGCGCTGTTGCTGGGGAGAAGTCAATGTTGTCTTGCCTCTGTCAAAAGCGTTAGGTATAGACCTTAATTTTTCAAGGTTCACAGCGACTATTATTCATTGCCCCGGTTTAGACAGATGTGGGTTTGCTATAAGGTCTTAACGTCTTCTGGGCTTGCACCGACAGATAGAGATACGTGTCCCCATTCTTCGTTTGAAAGCTGCTTAGTCAACTCCGACCAGATCAGATTATGCCTCTCGCGCGCGAGTTTTCCATCAAATTTTCGACTGACAATAACAACATGGACAAGGTCGTCAAAACCGTCAGAGACATCAACAAGATCTGTTGCTTCACTGAAGTACCCAGATTTAAGCGAATCATAAATTTTTTGCTTTAATTTTTTTGATGCCATGTGCAATTCCTTTGATCGCAACTCTAATCACGGGAATCCCATCAATCACAGTTCAGATTTTCGGTAGATGCGGTTGGGGAACCGCACCTACCGGACCTGAGAGCCAGAACAGAGAAAATATCCGTGAAGGTTCTACCACTTCCCGTGGACCGGGGCTTCTCTTGCTTTTTCAAAGAGGTCTGCCCATTCGTCAGAGCGGTCGTCGAAGATTAACTCCAAACGCGCACCTTCGACTTGTGCCTCGCCATTACCGGCATTGAAATAACTCAAGCCGTCGCCTGCCATGTGGATGCAGCTGCCATCAGGATAGACAGCCGTTTTGATGATACGCGGCACAGGGTGGATCGTGTAGCCGTCAGCGTCTAATTTTTCAACAGGCACACGGAACCGTTCGACCGCATCTTCGTTGACTTCAACGCCTAATCCGGGGGCATCAGGGACCTTGTGGCATCCGTCCGAGACCTGTATCGGTTGTGTGAGTAGATGGTCGCTGTAAAGGTTAATACAGGTGATTGCGGGCCATGTCGCATGCGTAAGCACGCTGCCGAGATGGCCTGCCCAAGTGGTCGTCAATCCGTTTCCAACAATTTGGAGCCAAAACGGCATATCCGCTGCCGCACTGAGTTGTCCTTCACGCATCACTTGCGACTTACCACCACCGATGACAAATCCATTACATACATCCTCAGATACACAAGTCGTATAGGGTGGTGATCCAAAATGCATCGCAATCTGACAACCAACGTCTTGGCGGATTTGCTTGTTTCCCTCAACATCGCCTTGTGGAATGGGGGTCTCAAACATTGCTACGTTTGGGTGTGTGGCAAGTTTTTGTAGGATAGGGATAGCGGTTTCTGCATCGCGCCAAGAACCGTTTGGATCAAGGTCGAGTTTGAAATCCGCTGGCACGACTTCTGCGACCGCTGCTACCTGCGCCCCGATATCCCACCACGGACGCGGTTTGTTCTTGAAGCTGGTATAGCCGTTTTTCACAGCATCCGCGGCTTCCGCCGCCCAGTTTTCTGGAGAGGCATCGATACTCCACCACGAAATCGGGACAGCGTCTCGGCACTGGTTGCTGAGGAGTCGGTAGACGGGTACCTCCAAAATCTTGCCGACGACATCGAAGAGCGCCATCTGTAAACCAGCACCGAGTGAATCGTCGTTCATCAATTGGGCCGGACTTTGCCCAATGACGCGTTCAACACTCGCATCGCTGACACGGGAATAGGTGTAGTGGACGACGGTCTCGCCCCAACCAACGTGTCCGGTATCGGTTGTGACCTTGCACAATTCCAGAAGCGACCAGTTGTAAACGGTTGAGACACTCTGCGTGGTAATCTGCTGTTGACGCGGGGTAAAGGGGACATCTACAAGGACACGTTCAACGTTTGTGACTTTCATAGATAAACTCCTTGCGTGATAATGAGGCGTGTGAGGCACGCGGACCTCACATTACGGTTATAAGGGTTGCGAAAGGTTTTAATTGCCTCATTATACCACAAGAAGTCCTTTTTCTACTACAGAATCCTCTGTTTCTTCTATCAAACCCACGTCTGATTAGTAAGCGATTTTGATCTCACTCCACGTCGTTGTGAGTTTGTCTTTGACATCAACATCAAATCCGGCACCACTTGTGACGAGGATACTGTCGATTCTGCCATTACCCCAACTTTCGTGCCAGACTCCGACGGCACCGGCACTTTTGTACGTGGCTTTGTCAGATTCAAGGACAGGATCACCGAGCGTACTGGAATCTGCGAACAGGTCTTTGACTTCCGCAAGTTCCATATACCAAACCTTAACGTTGCCGCCTTTGACTTCAACTCGTCCAAAATAGGGAACGGAGTTGTCCTGCGTGAGTCCTCCCCCTAAGCCGTGGTCCACACCGAGTATTTCTTTCCCACCGTTTTCACAACCGCAATCACTGAGGCACTGTCCGGAGGGGCAGCACCCATCTGCGAGATCACCGAGGATAACTTTGGATGTCTCATTATAGCCAAAGACAACGAGATAGCCTTTATCGTCGCCTTTTCTGCGGAATTGAACACCGAAACTGTCATCATCACCGAAAGAGAAGACGACTTGAATAATACCGTCGGTGAAATCGTCGACATCGGGGAGCGGTGTATTGCCGGAGATGCCACATCCCTCGGCGGTTTGTGTCATCGATTTTTTACCGCCGAGTTTACCGCCGTTGAAATCTCCCTCAGCCCAGATAGTTCCGGCGTTTTCCGGTTTGTATTTCTTGACATCGTTCACACCGGCATTCGGTTTTGCCTCCTTAGAACCGGGCTCAAAATCGGCGTAAAACACGATGTTTCCGGTGGCGTGGAAGGAAAAAAGTAGACTCAAGATGACCGTTGAGAGCAAAAGACGTATTTTCATAAGATACCTCCTCTGTTTTTTTCCGTAGTTTGCAAGCCGAAACTTGCTATACGAAAGGAACGGGTTTTGTTGCCGTCTATTCGGACGAGGCAACAGGGTGGCAGGGCTTTAAACGGCTACTTACGCGCCGAAAATAACCTCACCGTAGAACTTATCGGGATGGGGTGAGGCAAAAAACGCTTCACCCTATGAAGACAGGTAGTGCAGTGCGGGGGGAGTGAGGTTTGGGAACCTCACCCCGCAATGCGAATTGATTTGATGGTATTAGTCTACATAGGAATGAAGACTAATAACTGCTTTTAACTTCGCCCCATGTTGTGGAGAGTTTGGCGTGCGGGTCAACTGCTACGGTGCCGCCTGGGCCGGTGACGAGGACGCTACCGAGTCTTCCGTTGCCCCAACTTTCGTGCCAAAGACCGACGGAGCCGGGTCCAAGGTCATCTGCGCCGTCGTATTCTACGACTGGATCACCGAGTTCTGCGGAATCTACAAAGAGACTCGGCACATCCGCGAGCGGCATATACCAGACTTCGATAAGGGTATCAGTGACTTGAACACGTCCGAAATAGGCGACAGAGTTGTCTTGTGTGAGGTCTGCACCTAAGCCGTGATCCGCACTGGCGAGTACATTTTCACCGTCATTTTCGCAAGCACAATCGCTGAGACATTGACCGGAGGGGCAGCATCCATCTGCAAGGCTGCCGACGATAACCTGGGGTGTTTCGTTATAGCCGAATGCGACGAGGTAGCCTCTATCATCGCCAACGCGGCGAAATTGGAAGCCAACACCGTCATCGTCTTGCCATGAAAAAACGGCTTGGATGATACCATCAGAGAAGTCATCAACGCCGGGCAGTGGCGTGTTGCCGGAGATGCCGCATCCCTCTTGGGTTTGATGCAAAGCACCCTCACCGCCGGGGAATTCTGTCGCTTCTGCCCAAATGGTGCCCTCGTTTTCCGATATCCAATTTGCAGGATCGTTGACGCTGGCATCTGGGACGGCTTCCGAGGAAGCGGTTTCAAAGTCAGCAAAGAAAATTATCTGTGCACTCGCGTGGCTAATTAACATAACCGAAAACACCGCGATAAGCACTATAAGGTGGGTTCGTTTCATAAGGTCGCTCCTTGTATTGGTTGTTTGTGTGCAAGCCGCGCAACAAGACTCTCATATTATACGCGCTTGCGAACTCGCGCGAAACTGCTTCTATAGTAAAAATTTAGGTGATCTGCACAAAGTCGTTTGCGTCGCGAAGGGCAGACTTTTACAGATGGGGTGGTTCCTAATGAAACCGTTACTGAAAAACATAACAAAAACGCAAATTTTTGTCAATAAAAAAGTTTTCAGTTGTTCAGTTTGCTGAAGTTACTTCTGGTGTTTAGTTTTTCTACCAACTGGGTCGTAGAGGCATTTGAGGAAGGTGGTGTTGGTGCTAAACGCATAAAGGATTCTACAAAAAAGTATAGGATCTTGAAGAGCGATATGTAGGCATCCGTCGGATATTCCATGTTTCTCAAAGAGGGTCTTTAATCCAGCGGATATCCTCATTTTAATCGTCGCGTTGCAAGCGGAGTACGCCGTTTTGCTTTGTGCCGATGTAGATCATATCACCATCAATAGCAAGAGCAGTCGCTGTGTGGGGTAGTTCTGGAGTAATCTGTTTCCATGCGTTTTTTGGGTTATCTACCTGATAGACACCACTATCACACACACCGTAAGCCGACGCGCCAACGACTGCAATCCTGTCCATGATAAGTCTGTTACCATCAGCATCGGTAAGTACGTGCCATGCCTCGCCATCGTTTGAACGCATGACTCCCATATCTGTTGAGACATAGACAGTTGACCCTGCGAAGCGTATTTCTTTGAAATATCCAAACGGAAACACAAGGTTTTCGGTAACATCGCGCCAAGTGTCTCCGCTGTCTTGGGACAGGAAGAGATTTCCTTCTCGTTTCCCGGCATAGATGGTGTTTCCCGAAACAGCAAGGGTGAACCCTTTTCCCTCAATCGGTGAGATGCCTTTGATGTCTTCTAAACCTGTGTCGTGCCACGTGGTTTCGCCGCGTCGCCATCTGTAGAGTTTATGTCTGTATTCCATGAAGACGGTATCGTCAGCGACTGTAAACGTTCCATTTGTTCTCCACTCTTCAATGACGCGCTCTTGGTTGGCTGTCAACAGTTCCTGCACTTTACCAACATCGGCATTGTTCTTACCCGCTTCCATGACTTTTTTGAAGCGTTCCGTGTGTAAGGTGTCTTCTTCAAAATCCGGGACAGCTTCAACGGGTAGGAAGACATCACCGGCATCAGAGAGGTGATAGAGCGTAACACCCTTGAATTCACTGTTGCTTGTATAGAGAACGCCGTTGGCTGTTGCGACTTTCGCTTGCGTGCCTTCGAGGGAAGTTTTTTCGTTCGTATTTAAGCCGACGGATTCCCATGTCTCACCGCCATCTGCGGATTTGAGCATTTCTGTAGATGTTAGTGCGTAGAGAACGTTTTCGAGTGCAACCAGATTTGGCACATGTGAATTCACCATTCCGGTCATGAACGGGTGCCAGGTGACACCGCCATCGGTGGAGCGTTTTATTCCATCAAAATCAGCGCCATAAAACGTGTTTTCGTCCAATGCGACAATAGGAAACGCGCCAAACGTATGGGGTCCGGGTTTAGGATCCACCCATGTCTCGCCACCGTCATCAGAGATTAAGACACCACTGGAACCTTTTAACACAAGCAAATCACCGACTGGAACCACTTCGACAGTGGTTATTATTTTCACTGGATGTTCGTGGGTATTCGGCGTAATATCAATCCAGAAATCGCCGAGGTCGGTTGAATAGAAAACGGCGGCATGCGGACCATGCGGTGGACTTGCGATTGTTCCGACGTAGAGTCTATCTTCAGCGACTGCCAACGATTTGATGCCGTGCGAAGTTGGCACTGGCAATTTTTTCCAATCATTGGTAAACCGGAACAGTCCTTGACTTGTTCCGACAAATAGGGTGTTATCAATAGCGAGCGCGTCCCATATACGGAAATTAGGATCGATGTCCTCTGGACCCTTATCAGTTTGCAAGGCTGCTCCTATCGGTTCCCAGTGGTTACCGACATCCTCAGAACGAAACACCTCTGTGCGGAGGACGAGGTACATCGCTGTATCTGTGATAATTAATGCCCTTACACGACCCTCGGGACGCGCGCCGAGGCTATTCCATGTTTTACCACTATCAATTGAGACTAAGAGTTCATTGACAGTAGGGAGGTAGAGGTTGCCATCGCGTTCTGCCATAATCGGATCAAACTCGCGATTTGGGCCACTGGGGCTGATAAGCGTCCACGCATCTCCTCCTTCTGTGAGTCGATAAAGTCCTGTTTTGGCAACAGCATAGAGGGTCTGATCGGATGTTAGAAAGAGTCCAGCCCTTGAAACGCCGCCCGGTCCCTTTGTCTGAATCCATTTAGGTTTTGCTGCTGGAAGGTCGGGCTCTTCGGCATGTGCAGCTGCGACGAGAAGGGATTCCGCTTGGAATCCAGATGCCCCGTTTTTACCCGGTGTATCAGTCTTCCCGAATTGGGTCAGCGCGTCGGGTTTACGTTCCAGTTCAAAGACAATAGGTGCGTCAACGAGTTCTATTGTCATCTCCGATGTTGCATCTAAGTTGTAGGGTTGTTGAAAACGGGATAGTGCCCGTGTACCGAATCCCATCATCAGGATAACCAAGAACGTTGACGCGAATGAGAGTCCCCACGGTAGCCATGGCTTACTCACGGAAGGCGAAGTGGGTTTGATGCGCGCGATTTCACGCATGACATCCTGGGTTAAAGTCGGCGGCAATTGGAATACACCTGAAACATTGTGGAGCAAGTGTTCTTGCGCTTTCAATCGCTTGCGAGCGCGGCGGAGCCGACTCCGAACCGTGTTCGGTGATACTCCCAAAAATGCGCTAATGTCTTCACTCTTCATTTCTGCGAGATAATACAGGGTTACAACGGTGCGTTCGCTCTCTGGAAGCTTTTGGAGGAGGCGTTTGACGAGTTCGCGCTGGTGTTCAATAGATGCTTCCTCGCCACGTGCTGCCTCATATCGGGCATAACATAATGCCTCTAATTCGGTTGTGGATATCGCATTCAGGGATGTCGTTGATACCTGCTTCTTTCGGAGCCATGTGATACAGTGCCGCGTGGTGATGACATAGAGCCACCCCGGAAAACGATCGAGCGGTTTCAGTGTCGATAACTTTTTGTACACCTTAAGGAAGATATCTTGTGTGAGTTCTTCGGCGGTATGGAAATCACCTATCTTCCGCCAGACAAGGGTATGAACCCATTTCTGGTATTTGTTGACGAGCGTTGTAAACGCTCCCTCGTCTCCATCCAAAGTCCGTTGAATTAATGCAGCATCACTCTCTCTCATCTGTCTTCCTCCGAAAAAATAAAGAATAAGGCTTCATTATATAGTAACGTACTTTGGAGGTCGAAATGGTGCATAAAATGCAATTTTCGGAAGATTTAGGATTTATAGTGGATTCTGCAAATATGTTGAACACTTTTAAGAAGATAACCCCTTAGAAGAAACACCCCAGCAAAAACATCTCCCTTATCAGAGGGAATAGGATCGGAAGTGCTTCGATTTGGTGTGTTTCAATAATTATGGGCTTTACTATAATATGGGGTGGAAACGAGGATTGGAAATCTCGTCACCGAAGCATATTGATCTGTTAGAGTCCATACAGCGGCAAGCTTAAAAGCCCGCGGTGTTCTGTGCCCATATAGAGAACATTCCTCGCAACAACAATGGAAGTTACCTGTCCAAGGACTTCTGAAGTAATTGACTCCCAGATGCCTGTCCTATTATTCAATTGATAAACACCTGTTTGGGAAACACCGTACAGGGTTGTGTCATCGACTGCTAATTGGCGTATGGCAATCGGTGTATATTTTGGATCGGTGAGTGTGTGCCAGTTTTCGCCATCGTTCGACATAGCAGTGCCGTCTTTTGTTGAAACGTATACCGTGTTACCCACAAAGAATATCTCTCTGAAGTGCGGTATTTTCTTTACGAGTTGGTACTGCGATTCCGCTTTATTAAGGCGGAAGGGGAAATCTGGGGTAATATCTTTCCAAGTGTCCCCACCATCCAAGGATTGGAAAAGACCGCCGTCACTTTTTCCGAGATAGATGACCTTTCCTGAGACAGCGAATTGGAAACCGTCAGTCGCATAGAAGTCCCTGAATACGGGTACGTCGTGCATACCGGTGTCGTGCCATTCTGGATTTCCACGGGTCCATCGGTAGAGTTTCCGTTCGTATTCAATGTAGAACGTGTTTTCGCTGATAGCGAACTCACCCGTCGTTCTCACAACGGCTTCCTCAATGCCGAGTTGATAGCGAGCGAGATCTGTATCATTCAGGTCAATAGTGCCAGTTGTCCTGATTGTCTGTTCCAACCATTTGCCGTGGCTTGGATCTACGTAAACCGGCATTCCTTCAATATGCATCAGTGTATCGGCATCCGGAGGTAAATGGAGCAAACAGTTTGTACTTCCACCCTGATTCGTTCTGACATAAAGTGAATCCGCCACGACTGTCATATTTGACAACTTTAGCGCGCCAAGCGGTTTATTTCTCGGGAGTCGTAGATTTGTGTCGAGTTGTGTCCATTGATTCCCGCCGTCAATGGATTTAGCGATACCTTTATTGGTTACAGCGTAGAGCACGTTGTTAACCAGTGCGAGATCAAGAATGTGAGGTTCTGCTATACATGCTGCGAACAGATGCCAACTATTGCCACCATCTGTTGAACGTCCAGGTCTATTCCCTCCAATAAAAAAAGTATTCGCATCTAAAGCGACCGCGGGGAAAATGCCGAGTGTGAGCGCGTGTTTATGAATACCGAGGTATTCCCATGTGTCGCCAGCATCTCTTGAACGTAAAACGCCAGCACCCAGTCCAAGTCCTAAGAGGGTTTCACCTGCCGCCACAAGTTTTACAGATCCTGATCCAATTGTCAGTGGTGACCTTCTTGTCAGTGGTACCATTCCTAATTTTAGATTTATGGGGGTTATGTCAACCCAGGACGCTCCGAAATCACTTGAGGCAAAGAGGGAACCGGATTTCTGATCTCTCTGCTTTGGGACACTGATGTAAATTTTGTCGCCAGCGACTGCCAATGCGTCAATAGATTGTGCTTGTGCAACGGATAATTTCTCCCATACGCCTGAGTTGAGTCGGTAGAGTCCGTGTTTTGTTCCCAAAAAGAGGGCATTTTCAATGGCAACTGCAGCGTGTATCTTCGGTGCTACCAAACCATTGTTAAACGCGTGCCATGTGCCGCCAGCATCTGTTGAACGAAACACGCCGTCTGCGAGGACGAGGTACATTTCAATCTGTGCATCCTTCGACCAGCGTAGTCTGCTGGGGATAAGCAGGGCGATGGCGCGTCCGCGTGGCCGTGGACCGAGGAAATGCAACGTCACACCCCGATCTGTTGACGCGAGTAAATTAGTTTCCGTGGCAATATAGAGGGTATCCTTCCCCTCTGCCATCGGCGTACTATGAGATATAAAGGGCAGTGCGGCGTTAATGAGTGTCCATCCAGTGTTGTCATCTGCTAATCGGTAGAGTCGGGTGTCTCCAACAGCATAGACCTCTTTTTGCGATGTGACAAATAGGTTCTTGATACCGCCACCCTCTGGCCCTCTTGTTGGCATCCATTGCGGTTCTGTCTCCTGTCTCTCTACGGTATCTACTTGTGCTGCTGCCAACAGTCCGGCATTGGCTTTCGGACCTGCACCGCTGCCTCTCCCCGGCGCATCACTCTTTCCAAACCGATTTCTTACATCCAGTTCTCGTTTTAGTTCAAATACAACGGGTGCGTCAACCAACTCAACCGTCATCTCCGATGTCGCGTCCAAGTTATAGGGTTGCTGAAAACGGGATAATGCACGAGGGCCCATTCCGACCATCAAGAGAACCAAGAACGTTGACGCGAAAGAGAGTCCCCACGGTAGCCATGGCTTGCTTACGGAAGGCGATATCGGTTTGATCTTAACAATTTCGCGCATGATGTTCTCGGTTAGATTGGTGGGTATTTGGAAACTGCCGAGAACCTCTTGAATCATGAGTTCTTCCTTTTCCAACCGTTCGCGGGCACGGCGGAGCCGACTTCTAATTGTGTTTGACGATACTCCCAAAAATGCGCTAATGTCTTCACTCTTCATTTCTGCGAGATAATACAGGGTTACAACGGTGCGTTCGCTCTCCGGCAGCTTTTGGAGGAGACGTTTGACGAGTTCGCGCTGGTGTTCAATTGCTGTTTCTTCACCACAGTTCGCTTCATATTGCGCGTAGCAGACTTCTTCGAGTTCGGCTGTGGACATGGCATCCAAAGATTTCGTCGGTAGCTGCTTTTTCCGCAGCCATGAAACGCAGTCCCGTGTGGCAATCACATAGAGCCATCCCGGAAAAAGTTCTGGACGTTTCAGCGTGGAGAGTCTCTTGTAAACTTTCAGAAAGACATCTTGTGTGATTTCCTCAGCGATATGGAAATCACTTATCTTTCGCCAGACGAGGGCATGCACCGATTTCTGGTATTTGTTAACGAGCGTGGTAAATGCACCTTGATCACCGTCTAAAGTCCGTTGAATGAGATCAACATCATTTGCCTTCATTATATCTCCTCACAAAGAATAGGGGTTTCATGATATAGTGACGCATATAGGAATCAAAATGGTGCATAAAATGCAATTCTTCGGAAAGTTGTGCCTTTAATAATGCAAAGGCGAGGTTGCAAACCTCGCCAGCAAAAGGAAAATTAAGGGCATATAAATGGAGAAAAAAAGGAAATATTTACCGACTGTCACGCTGAAAGCGGAGGACACCGTTTTGCTTTGTGCCGATGTAAAACGTATTGCCATCAACTGCAAGGGAGATCGCTGTGTGTGGTAGTTCTGTAGCAATCTGTTTCCATGTGTTCGTCTGGTTATCTATCTGATAGACACCGCTATCACACACACCGTAAGCCGTTGTGTGATCAACTGCGATCCGGTCCATGATGCGTCTATTCCCATCAGTATCGGTGAGTACGTACCATGTCTCGCCGTCGCGTGAATTCATAACTCCCATATCGGTTGAGACATAGGCGGTTGATCCAGCGAACAGTATCTCCTTGAAGTGTCCAAACGGAAATACAAGATTTTCGGTGACATCACTCCAAGTGTCTCCACCATCTTGGGAGAGAAAAAGATCTCCTTCCCGTTTTCCTGCATAGACTGTTTTCCCTGAAACAGCAAGGGTAAACCCTTTTCCGTAAATAGGAGACACCCCTTCAATATCTTCCAAACCTGTGTCGTGCCATGCCGTTTCACCGCGTCGCCATCTGAAAAGTTTACGTCTGTACTCCATGAAGACAGTATCATCGGTGACGGTAAACATTCCATTTGTCCGCCACTCTTCCATGACGCGGTGCCGGTCAACTTTCCACTGCTCCTGCACTTTATCAAGGTCAACATTGTTCTTTTCGGCTTCCATGAATTTTTTCATTTGTTCTGTGTGTAAGGTGTCTTCTTCAAAATCCGGTACACCTTCAACGGGTTGGAACACATCACCTGCATCAGAGAGGCGAAAAAGTGTGACACCCTCACGAAGTTCACTGTTGCTTGCATAGAGCACGCCGCCGGCTGTTGCAACTTTCGCTCCTGGTCTTTTCAGTGGAACATTCCCGTTAGCATTCAAGCCGACAGATTTCCACGACTCACCACCATCTGCGGATTTGAACATTTCTGTAGGTGTTAGCGCGTAGAGAACGTTTTTGACCGTAATCAGATTTGGCACATTGGAATTCACCATTCCAGCCATAAAGGGGTGCCATGTGGCACCGCCATTTGTTGAGCGTGTTATTCCGGATGGATTGGTTATATAAAAATTACTTTCGTCCACTGCAACAACAGGAAACGCGCCTAATACCCCGCGGTCGCGCCTCGGATCCATCCATGTCTCGCCACGGTCATAAGAGACGAGTACACCGCCGACACCAACTAACATCAGGGTCCCTCCGACTGGAACAACCTCAACAGCGGCTATTATTTTATGTAAATGCTTGTCGGTATCCGGTGTAATATCTGTCCAAGAATCACCGAGGTCCGTCGAATAGAAAACGGCGGCATATAGGCTCCTACCTGCTCTGGGCTGTTGACCGACATTAGTTGTTCCGACATAGATTCTATCTCCTGCGACTGCCAACGATTTGATGCCGTGCGAAGTTGGCACCGACAATTTTTTCCATGCGTCGGTAAACTGAAAAAGCCCTTGACTTGTTCCGACAAATAGGGTGTTATCAATGGCGAGGGCATCCCATATAAGGGAATTGGGATCCGGCATGTTATCAATTTTCAAGGTTTGTCCAATCGACTCCCATTGGCGCCCGACATCTTCAGAACGAAATACTTCTCTGCTGAGGACGAGGTACATCGCCGTATCTGTGATAATCAACGTAACCACACGTCCTTCGGGGCGCGCGCCGAGGCTGTTCCATGTCTTACCCGCATTAGTTGAGGCTAAAAGTTCATTGGAGGTGAGGAGATAAAGGGTGTCCCCGTATTCTGCCATAACTGTATTGAAAGCCGCATTGAACTCTCGATTTGGACCACTGGCACTGACAAGCGTCCACGCGTCCGATTCTTCTGTGAGTCGATAAAGCCCCGTTTTCGCAACAGCGTAGAGAGTCTGGTCAGATGCGAGAAAGAGTCCAGCCCGTGAAACACATCCCGGTCCCTTTGTCTGAACCCATTGTGGTTTTGCTGTTGGCAGGTCGGTCTCGTCTGCTTGCGCCGCTGCGATGAGCAAGGGTTCCGCTTGGAATTCAGACCTACCGTCTTTACCGGGTATATCGGCTCTTCCGAATCGGATGAGTGCGTCAGGTTTACGTTCTAATTCAAGGACAACAGGCGCGTCAATCAGTTCCACAGTCATCTCGGATGTCGCATTTAAACTGTAAGGTTGCTGAAAACGGGATAATACGCGCGTGCCGAATCCCATCATCAGGATAACCAAAAAGGTCGCAGAGAAAGAGAGTCCCCACGGTATCCAAGGTTTGCTCGCGGAAGGGGATGTCGGTTTGAGACGGACGATTTCACGTATGATGTTCTCTGTTAGATTTGGGGCGAGTTGGAAATTGCTCAGGACCTCCTGAATCATAGATTCCTCCTTTTTTAGTCGTTGCCGGGCGCGCAGAAGCCGACTCCTCACAGTGTTCGGCGACACGCCTAAGAACATGCTAATCTCTTCACCTGTCATTTCTGCGAGATAATATAACGTTACAACGGTACGTTCACTCTCTGGAAGTTTTTGCAGAAGGCGTTTGACGAGTTCGCTCCGGTGTTCAATCGCTGTTTCTTCGCAGCGGTTCACCTCATATTGTGTATAACATAACTCCTCTAACTGCCCTGTGGACATGGCATCCAAAGATTTCGTCGGGAGTTGCTTTTTTCGTAGCCATGCGATACAACGACGCGTGGCAATTACATAGAGCCATCCCGGAAAATGATCCCGACGTTTCAGCGTCGAGAGTCGCTTGTAAACCTTCAGAAAGACATCTTGCGTGATTTCTTCGGCGATGTGGAAATCACCGATCTTCCGCCAAACAAGGGCATGCACCGACTTTTGATATTTATTGACGATCGTGGTGAAGGCATCTTGATCGCCGTCTAATATACGTTGAATGAGGTCAGCGTCGCTGGTATTCATCATGTCTCCTGTAAAAAAATAGGGGTTTCATGATATTATAGACGCGTAGAGGGGTCGAAATGTTGCATAAAATGCAATTTGCGGAGGGTTTAGGATTTAATAGGGTAGGAGAGACGAGAAATTGAGTTAGCGAAAGACGAACAGGACAGAAAAGGGCAAGACAGAAAATTTGTCCTATGCCGGAGAGGTGCCATTTTCTGATATTTCATAGTCTTTCAATCTATTTTGCAAGGTCCGAATGCTTATACCCAATATCTCCGCGGTTTTCGTTCGATTGCCGCCCTGCCATGCTAAAGTATCGCGAATAAAGGCTTCTTCCACGGCTTTAAGGCTCGCCCCAAGCGGAACAGTCACTGCGTATTGGTTTTCGGGCACGTGAATTTCTTCTGGCACGCTGACACGCGGCTTTTGGAATGCAAGAATTTCTTCGGGAAGGTCCGTCGGTAAGATGCCATTGCCTTCAGCAAAAAGGAGCGCGTGGATTAGGACGTTTTCCAACTCTCGCACATTGCCGGGCCATGGATAGTTTTGGAGACATGTAAGTGTTTCGGGGAGTATTTTACGCACGGCGCGCGCGTAGCTTCTACCATGTTTCTCGATAAAGTGTTCTGCCAAGACCTGGATATCTTCCTGCCGTTCACGTAATGGGGGTATAGAAATAGAAACAGCATTTAATCGGTAATAGAGGTCCTTGCGAAAGGTGCCATTTTCAACTGCGTGTGCGAGGTTACAATGTGTAGCCGCTACAATTCGGATGTCCACTGGAATTGGCTTTGTGCCACCGAGACGTTCAATCTTGCCCGTCTCAACTGCCCGTAATAGTTTGACTTGCAGAGATAGCGGCATATCGCCGATTTCATCAAGGAATAGCGTGTTGTTGTGTGCTCTTTCAAATTTGCCGATGTGTTGTGTTCTCGCACCAGTAAACGACCCTCTTTCATGTCCAAAAAGTTCACTTTCCAGAAGTGGCCCTGGAATGGCTGCACAATTGAGAGAAATCATTTCGTTCGTTGAACGGTCACTATTTTGGTGTAAGGCTTGTGCTATCAACTCTTTGCCTGTCCCTGTCTCACCACAAATAAGCACTTTTGCTGCTGTGTTTGCAACCTTATCAATTTGTCTGAGAATTTCAATAACTCGTGGACTTCTCCCAATAATACCGGCGTAATTTCCTTGTAATTCACTCCTTGAAAGCTTCCGAGACGTTTTAAATTGCACAGTTCCTGCTTTTTTAATCTCGCGTGTATCTTCTATCCGCTGTGGTATCGGGTGACCATTTCCGTTCTCAGAAACCAATAGGACTGCCTCGGACTCAACATTAGCGAGTTGTGCAGCTCTGTCCTTTGCCACAATAGCAGGATCGTAACCGTCTTTTTCAAGGAGGTGTTCCAAATTTCTCACGGTGTCATTAGACACATCACCCAGAATAAAAACGTTCGCTTTATTACGGGGTTTGCCATTTCTTGTTCTGTGAATCATCACTTTCACTCTCTCCTTCAGTTGTTTGGAGGTACTGTTAGCTTGCTATCGTGTTTGTGGTGGCCGCGCTGGCTCATTAGAAATCGCCACGAAAAATCAATCGCATTTAATCACTAATGGGCTATTTTTCATAAAATAAAAATAGAGGCTTCATATTACTATAACGCGTATGTCAGGACGGAAGGTTGCATAAAATACAAAATTCAACAAAAAATCTGAAAATTTCGGGTTTTGGCAGGTGTTTTTGTGAATTTTTCAGGCGGACCTCCCAGAAATTGTATCGACTCTCGTTTATCATGTTCGTTCATTTTTCCGGCGTTGTGGCAACATATTTCGGATGCGACTGGATGTCAGAGGTGTAGTGAATCTTCCATACCTTAACCTCTGCCGATGCGAAATTTTCTATCGGATAGACCGGAACAAACGCGTTGCTTAACTGCCCGTGCAGAAATGTATTAGATGGTTCTCTTTCTGTCGTTAGCATAATATGCGTGACGTTATGTGTTTTCAAGAACTCTAAAACCTCGCGTTCGGATTCAGCAAAGTAGACATGCTGGTTATAGAGGTGTATCCAGTATTGTATGTAATGATCTTGGTCAACGATGGTTTTGACATTGGACAAGACATTGAGTAGACTACCGAAACTCCAATTTGCAGCGACGACAGCGGTGTCTGGAAGATTACTTTTTATCCAATCAAAGGTTTGTGCTTCTGGGCTATTTCCGGGGATCGCCTGTCGGAAATAGGTCGCAGCGAGCAGCGTGCGAGTTGCGTGTCCACCAGCAGGCGTCCAGAAAAGTATGATGCCAAGCATAACAGTGGTAATGGTGGTCTTTAGGAGGCGTTGTGGGACGCGTTTTTTGAGCTGATTGCCGTAGAAATCAGCGAGGAAACCGATGAGGTCTGAGGCGAAAAAAGCGACAGACATCCCAATAAAAAAGTCGTAACGTTTCGCGTCACGGGTGAGTGCGGACCAGAAAAGAAACCACAGCACGAAAGCAATATAAGCAAATTCGTTTTCAGGTGTACGCTGCCGTCGCCATGCCAGCACAACAAATCCGATGATGCAGGCAACAACTGCGGCACTAAAAAGCAGATTACCTGTAGCTGCGCCCCATAAACTGTCAAGTCGGCTGCGATAAAAGGTGGTGATTGTGAACAATGTTAGTGGTACAGCCAATAGCACACCGCGTGTTTTCCAAAAACGGATGACTGCCATGACGATACCGCAGTACCCCAAAACAAAAATGCTGCCGTAGCGGAACATCCAATATTCAAGAAAAGGGTTCTTAAGTTCTGCTACCGTTTGCATCAATTCATTTTGGCTCATCGGGACGGTGGTGCTGCCAAAAGTGCCGCGTTGTATCAACACATATCCGAGCGCGAGTACAATGCTGGCGAGCGTTAGACCGAGTGCGACGCTTCGACTGTGCGGTTTGAGTTTCTCTGCCCAAGGTGTCTTTGTTATCAGGATGTATCGGAGCACACGAATGCCTAAAAGTGCGAGTGGCGGCATCAGCATAAATGCGAAGAGATGTTTTGCGAAACCGTCTCCGCTGCGATAAGCAGGAGACGCGAGATAAAGCGTCGGGACGAAGGTACAGACCCATATTAGATAATACCGTAGATCTGTCTCTGTTTCTGATGTGATAAATCGCCATATCTCAACACAGAGGATAATACTCAGGAAAACGCCGAAGCCTTCCCAGCTGATACCCCCGAGAAATAGGATGAAGCCATTTGCGAGTGTCCATCGCATGCGTGAAGCGGGACGTTCTACCCTCAAGGATGTGAGATAGGTTATAACAGCAAGTAGACCGAGCATAAGGCACCAACTGTCTCTATCTCCAACACCGGCGCAGCTGCGTTCAATACAGGCAGGGAGGGTTACTAAAAATATCCCGACGATACCGGCAGCGCGTAGGTCAAAAGTGTGCGCGAGAAAAAGATAGAGCGCGCCGAGTCCAATACAAAAACAGAGAACGGGCATATAGAAGACGACCTGATAAAGCGAGATATTAGGAAACACTCGCGAGAGTGCTTTGTGGGTATAGGCGAGGATGTATGGATAGAGATTTAGGGTCTGTCCTAAGTCTCTACCGAGGGGTAACCAGCGCCGCATATCACGTGCCGGAAGCTGCCCGTTTTCTGAGATGAGTTGTGCCTGCCAATGATAAAAATAGCCGTCAGGGTCCGTTAGCTGTCCAGCGGGGATATTCGTTGAACTTTGAATACGGATTAAAAAAGAACCAAACAGAACGATGATAAGGAGGGCAACAGTGCCGAGTGTTCGTATCTCCATAGGGTTCTCTTGTGAAAAGTTTAGCGTTTTCGTTATTCAGGTGCCATTTGCTGTGCTGCAGCCTTACGGCGTTCACGACGTTTTTTGATCATCTCTTGATACTTCGCCCTGCGTTCCGCGCAGCATCCACAGTTCTTCTCTTTCGATGCCGCTATACTTTCGGATGCCCGCGTCGGTGCTATGTCCGGTTGCAGGGTATTTGTTGTGTCGGATGTTACTGTGGTGATGGTGTTCTGCTTATGCAGTGGGAGTATATCGGTAGCGTATCCGATGCCGACCGCAGCGATTGCAAGGGCAGCGATAAGGCAGACCCCGTAGAAGATATGCGTATCTTTCATGATTAATCACGCTCCTTGTCGGGTTGAATGAAGCGTTCAAGGCGTGCAGCGACTTCGGGATCAGATTCTTTAAGCCGATGAAGTCCATCTTTGGAGCCATATCGGTTTAATGTCTCCAGCGCACGGTTTAAACGTTCGAGTGAAAAGTGATCACGTAGTGTATCTTGAAACTGAGTCTCGATTGGGAATCCGGCGGTATCCGGGAGGTGTTGTTTTATGAGTACCGACTCAGTTCGCTGGATAGTTTGTGGCCCCTGCGCTGAGTCCTTAAGTACCGGTAACGCTTCAGCATCTATGTTAGGGAATGTTACGGTATCACTAACTGCTTCCACGATGTGTGTTGTGTTTTGCGTGGAGACAGATTCGGTCAGTAATGGTGATGTCTTAATATCTGCTGGCGTTAATTCCGTGAGGATGTTGGCAGCGTTCTGCCGGATATTGTCCGCCCAAGCGACATCACCGTCATATCCATTGAAGTATCCACGCATCCAAATCTTATGACTCCAATCACTTCTAAACTCATTTAGAACAGCAAGCGTATACTCGCGTACGGTTTGCTTATCTGTGCCATCTACGAGGAGGTCCAACTCCAAGAAGAGTTCGGCGAGTTTTTTTCGCATGATCGGTTCATAATCGGCATAATCGCCGGTAGGAAAATATTCGCGGAAGTTTTTTTCCTGTAGTTCCCGAGCGGAAGATTTAATACCTTGCGATTCAAGGAAGTCCCACCAAAGCACAAGGTTAAACCCAGGAAAGATTGCATCCTGTTTTCGCTTATATGCCAGATATTCAGGCGATTGCATGGCTTTTTTCAGTGCTTGCTGCATATCGGGATCATCAGTCCTGCTCTCAAGCATGTATTCTATATCACGCCCTGCCCTCTCTTTTAGGTTTGCTTCATATCTCTCCTCCGCAGACTGTGGGGTATCCGCAGTGCGTGATTCAGGTGTGACGGATCTGTATGTGACAACTGGCTCCATCTGTTTCGGTTGAAACACCAGCCATCCGATCGCACAGAGTCCGAGAACGATGGCGAGAATGCTAATACTATAAAAAGGTCTTATTTTCATTGTCTAAACTCCTATATATCCAGTGTTGCTCCTGTCCAGAGCAACACTGAATGTAGGTTAAATACAAAAAGACTAACAGCCAGTCATAGCGGCGTTACAAGCTTTGGTTGCGTCTTTTCTTGCATCTTTACACCAATTGGAGTCGCTGCCATATTTTTCGCATGTGGCAGTAGCATAATCCGCTTCTTGACGACAGATTTCCCGCAAATCCGCACAAGGATCGTTCGTATCAGATGGAGACGCATCCAAGTTGTTGAACATGGTGAAACCGATAGTGAGAACAAAGAGTACTGCCAGAAGTGGGAGGCTGTTCATCCAAAATTTTTTCATGGTTGTTCTATTCCTTTTTGTTGTATCCACTCTGGTGAAACTGGAAGTTTACCACCTCACCTAAGCGGAAAATTAAGTTTAGTTTTGATGTTTTCTCGAGATAATCAGTTGTAGACACATTAGATAGGGCTGCCCTTAGTGAGTTTCCTTCGCAGTGAAACCGTGGAGGCTAAGGGGGGCGGACTTCCGTTATCCGTGCTAACCTTCCCGCGAACTACCAGTATTCCTACATTATGTCCGTTATGTTTTATAGGTGTGCCGACGTATAGTACATATTGGTGTCGGTTGACTGGACGCAGCATAGTGCTCGGTGGATGGAGATGAACAGATAACAGAACCTCGTCATCGCGTTTTGAGTTTTCTTACCCCATATATTCAAAACACGCACACAGGTATCGGAGCAATTATCGTGCCAATTGGAAAAACCCATACCGATAGGGATGCCGGAAAACACATCTATGTAAATCCTGCATACTTGGCAAATCCTGCACATATCGCTCTGCATATTCTGCATAATCTCAAAACACATAGACTTAGCACACAACATTCCAAATACCTCAATAACAATTCAACATAGGCAAGACTATGAGTTACATCAGATTAACATAACCCCTGTCAAACATCTCTTTATTGATGTACAGATCGTCGGATTCTCGCCAGACATGTGCGACTACGCGCCGATAAAAATCGGTAGCCACTGATTTGATCCTAACCTGTTTTCCGTCTATGAGCCATCTCAAATACGCTGTAGATCTTTGTGCCGCCAAGGTGCCGCTTTCGGGGGCATTTATGTTCGCCATACGGATTGTTTGGTTGGAGGTTTTAAAGGTGTCACCGTCAATTACGGTTGTTACATACGCCGAGTATTCGTTCATTTTTTTTTTACCTCTTCTTAAAAATGAGTTATAGTGTGATGTTGCCAACAGTTCACATCATCAACCAGGGCCGCCATTGCGGAAAAAATAGAAGGCGTAGGTTGTCTATATTTACCAATTATTTTTTTCTTTCTCTACCTCAAGATTTATTAGGATTCCAAGCGAGGACTCCATAAATCATTTTTATTCAAAAACGGTTTTGATGTGAGTTGCATGAGGTGGTTCATTGTTCACGGAGTTTTGTGCCGTAAACTGTTGGTTTTCTGTGTTCAAGCCTCCTAAATCAGCTTAAGCGAGGCAATCTCCTATGGAATTAATTTGCTAAATTTGCAATTATCATGCCAATAGGCGGAATCTATGCCATTAGCGGATTTCAGCAAAATATGACTATGCAAATCCTGAGCACTCGGCAAATTATGCCTATCTAAATCTGTAAATTTTGCATAATTTTATGAGATAAACGGAGTGGTGTGCAGTATTAGGAAGAGACAAACAGAAGTATTCAGTTTAAGATCTACTGTTCATTTTGGGAGGAGAGGGCTCTTACTGCGCGGAGATTTAGCGTAACGTGAGTTGGAAAATAAAAACTCGGTATAAATGTAGGTGTTTTTGTTTGGGTGTTTCTCCCAAGTAGGGCGATAAAAAACAAGAAGCCTTGGTTTATTTAGGAACGACTACAAACAGCGTATCTGTGGCGAAAATGGGTCAAAGCACACTAAAAATAGGGTGCCTATTGATTGGCACGCTGAAACCGGAGTACACCGTTCTGTTTTGTCCCTATGTAGAAAGTATCACCGACAGCGGCAAAGGCGGTTGCCATGTAAGGCAATTCAGGCGTAATCGGTTTCCATGTATTTGTATAATGATCCACCTGATAGACACCGCTATTGGACACACCGTAAGCCGTTATACCATCGACTGCAATTCTGTCCATGACGAACCTCTTCCTATCAACATCGGTAAGTACGTGCCATGTCTTACCACCGCGCGAGCGCATGACCCCCATATCTGTTGAGATGTAGATGGTTGCGCCCGCGAATCGTATGTCCTTGAAGTATCCAAACGGAAAGGCGAGAGACGCAGTGATGTCCTGCCAGGTGTCGCCATTGTCTGTGGACCGGAAAAGATCTCCGTCCTGTTTACCGGCATAGACTGTGTTGCCAGAAACGGCGAGTACGAATCCGCTCGCGGGGTTACCGGGAAAGGAGGAGCGATCAGAATTTTCCAATCCTGTGTCGTGCCACGCTGTTTCACCACGCCGCCATCTGAAGAGTTTACGCTTGTATTCCATGAAGACGGTATCGTTAGTGAGTGTGAACGCTCCATGCGGTCTGTATTTTTCAGTTGTGTGGCGTTGGTCTGGTCTCCATTGTTTCCCCGCTATCATAACATTGCCACTGTTTGTCCACGGTTCTCTACGTTTTTTCGGCCATTCTGTGTGTAAGGTGCCTGCTTCAAAATCTGGGACATCTTCAACCGGTAGGAAGGCATCACCAGCATCGGAGAGACTGGAAAGTGTAACACCATCACTGGCACTGCTGCTTGCATAGAGCGCACCATCGGCTGTTACGATTTTCGCGCCTTTCAGTGGAATACCTCTGTCAGTACCCAAACCGATGGGTTCCCACGACTCACCGCCATCTACGGATTTGAGCATTTCTGTAGGTGTTAGCGCGTAGAGAACATTTTTGACCGTAACGAGATTTGGAACATGGGAATTCACCAATCCAGTCGTAAAGGAGTGCCACGTGATGCCGCCATCCGTTGAGCGAACGACTCCAGAGGTATCAGATTTGTAAAAATTATTTTTATCCAACGCCACGATAGGAGAGGTCCCGAACGCAAATGCGTGCGGATCATTTCCGGGATCTTTCCACGTTTCACCACCGTCATAAGAGCGTAGCATTCCACTTGGACTTATTACCATCAACATTTTTTCACGTGTAACGACTTGGAGTGTGGTCATTATCTTAGTTAGAAATTTGTGGATATTGGGCGTAATATCTATCCATGAATCGCCAGAATCGGTTGAATAGAAAACTGCTGGTATAGGGTTTTGACTTGATGCCTCCTGCTGAACGGTATTCGTTCCGACGTAGAGTCTGTTCTCGACAATTGCCAACGAATTAATACCTTGTGATGTCGGCACCGGTACTTTTTTCCAAGCGTCGGTGAATCGGAAAAGTCCTCGGCTTGTGCCGACAAATAGACTGTTGCCAGCAGCAATTGCGTCCCAGATACGGAAACTGGGGCTGCCAACATCCGGTGTGCTATCAATTCGCATTGCCTCCCCTATGGGTATCCACTCCTTACCGGCATCCACAGAACGAAATACGGATGTCCTAAGGACGAGATGCATCGTCATATCCGTCTTTTCTGAGTCGTTCCCTTGAATGTTGTCTGTGATAATCAATGCAACGGCACGGCCTTTGGGGCGCGCCCCGAGCGTATCCAACGTCTCACCGCCATCGGTTGAGATTAAAAGTTCATCTGGTGTGAGGAGATAGAGAGTATCGCCGTGTTCCGCCATCACTGGGTCGAACGCTTGATTCGGACCGCTGGAGTTGACAAATGTCCACGCGTCTGCTTTTTCAGTGAGTCGGTAGAGGCCCGTTTGGGCAATGGCGTAAAGGGTGTGATCGGATGTGAGAAAAAGCCCTGGTTCTGAAACGTCTCCCGGGCCTTGTGTCTGAATCCACTGCGGTTTTGCTGTTGGTAGATCATTGCCATCTGCTTGCGCGGTTGTGGTGAAGGGTGGTTCCGTTTGGAATCCGGATTCACTGTTTTTACCGAGTGTGTCGGTTCTTCCGAATCGGGTCAGCGCGGCGGATTTGCGTTTCAACTCTCGGACGATAGATGTGTCAATCAATTCCACTGTCATCTCCGATGTTGCTTCCAAGTCATAAGGTTGCTGAAAACGCGATAACGGATGTGTGCCTTGTCCGATCATCAGAATGATCAGAAAAGTCGCTGCGAACGAGAATCCCCACGGCACCCAAGGTTTTGCCACTGAAGGAGTGGACGGTTTGATCTGTGCGATTTCGCGCATGATGTTCTCGGTTAGTGTTGGGGGGACTTGGAAAATACCGGAGACATCATGAAGCAGGTGTTCTTGTTTCTTCAAACGCGCTCGGGCCCGGTGGAGCCGGCTCTTAATGGTATTGGGTGATACACCTAAAAATTCACTGATTTTTTCACAAGACATCTCTGCCAGATAATGGAGCGTTACGACAGTGCGCTCACTCTCTGGCAACTTTTGGAGGAGGCGTTTGATGATGTCGCGCTGGCGTTCGAGAGAGGTTTTTTCACCAAGTTTTGTCTCATATTGGGTATAGCAGAATTCCTCTAATTCTGATACTTGCATTGCGTCCAGCGAAGTCGTCGGGAGCTGTTTCTTTGGGAACCATGCTATACACCGACGCGATGCAATCACATAGAGCCATCCTGTAAAATGATCCGACGGTTTCAACGTCGATAATTTTTTGTAGGCTTTCAGAAAGACATCCTGCGTGATCTCCTCAGCAATGTGAAAATCACCTGTTTTCCGCCAGACAAGCGTGTGTACCCATTTCTGGTATTTGTTCACGAGTATTGTAAATGCGTTCTGGTCACCATCTAAGGTGCGCCGGATCAACGCGAAATCACTATTTTTCATATATATCCCCCCAAAATAGCATCCTTTTAACTTAAAAACGCGTGTAAGAGACGGAAAGGTTGCATAAAATGTTAAAAAGACGCTTAATCTACATTATACTATGGCAAATTTCGTGCCAATTTCCATAAAAAAGTGCGATATTTGGATGAAAGTATAGAAATTTTAATTATATTTTCCAATTTTAACCGCTCAAAACGTAGGTGCACACTGAGTGTCAGGAAGAAATATCTCAGAATTTATCTTTCGTAAAAAAAGTCTCATTGGGCGGCTGAAAATTAGTCTATACTTCTTTTTTTATTCTCGGAACGCAAAATTTGTAGGATGAAACTCAAAATTTGTATGTGTTATGCAAAAATTGCGTTATTGAATATTGGCGTTTTTGGGGCATGCCCTATTTAATCCAAGGTTTGGGCAATTTTGATGATATTAAAGAAAATAGGCAGTTTTGAGAAGATTTTAGGACGATGAAAGTGTAAGGCGCATAACAGATGCGCCTTTTAAAAAGATAGTGTAGGTGCTGACAATCAGAGGCGTTTAGTTTGCCATAATTACGATTTTTCACTGGCTGGTTCTTCTTGTAGGAACGAGTTGTGCTCGCGACTTTCACTGACGGAAATTGACAACTAAATACCTCTGTTTTCGTCTTGACACAGGAAGATAGAAATGCTATGCTATGCTAAATTTCAGTTATTCTCGGCACCTTCATCAATCCAATCAATGAAGAGTTGGATTTGGTCTGCGTCCAACGGGGGGCCGCCAGGGGGCATGCCGCCGCCATCAATACGTTTGACAACAAGGCTCCCTTCGCCATTACCGGCGACAAAGGCAGCACCGCCATTTCCGCCTTTTTTGAAGGGATCGTATTTGCTGAGGTCCAACCCTGTAAAATGTCCGGCGACGTGGCATCCTGGAATGGCACATCTTTCGGCAAGGATAGGCTGAATATCGTCTTTAAAAGAGACTTTTGGTTCTTCAACGACAACGGGTTCCTCAATGACCGCTGGCTCTTCTGGCTGGGTTTCAGGCGTTGTCGTCGGTTGTAGGACATCTGTCATACCGGTGGTATCTTCAGTGATGTCGCCTTCGTCGCCACAACTCGCGATGAAGATTGCAGCAAGAAGTATACTAATTGCCAAAACAGGAATAGAAACAGCACGCGCGTGCCAATTACGCGAATGCATAGAAGATAAACTGATCACAATAGAATTCTCCTTTTCTGAGAATGTGTTCTTAGGATGAATCTCGTTATGTTTATATAGAATACCACGATATACGGGAGATGTCAATATGAAAATTTTGATTAACACCGACATTATGCCAGAACAACAGCAGCAGATCGAATCCGTTTCTGACGACCTTTCACTGGTGAAACCACAGAATTCAGAAGAGGCACTGCGTGAAATTGTGGATGCCGATATCGTGTTCGGTGGGTTTAACCGCTCGCTTTTTGAAAATGCGAAGCGGCTGAAATGGGTACAAGTGCTTTCAGCAGGTGTTGACGGCTTGCTGTTCCCGGAATTTGTCAAGAGCGATGTTATTCTAACAAGTGCAAAAGGCTTCGTTGGTCCACATCTGGCAGACCAAACGTGGGCTTTACTCCTCGGATTATTACGGGGCATCGGACGCTCGGTGCGCGAGCGGACCTGGGATAACCGGATGTCAATCCGCCTCGCGACGTGGGAATTAAGCGAACGGACGCTCGGTATCATCGGACTCGGCGGCACAGGTATTGATGTCGCCCGCCGGGCACAAGGGTTTGATATGCGGGTCATCGCTGTCGATCCGGAAACGGTTGAAGCCCCGTCATTTGTTCATGAAGTCTGGAAAATGGATCGGTTCCATGACCTGCTTTCAGAATCAGATGTTGTCGCTATCTGCGCGCCGCTGACACCGGAGACGCACGGTATGTTCGACGATACAGCATTTGAACAGATGAAATCGCACGCGTTGCTCATCAACGTCACACGTGGCAAGATTGTAGATGGCCCGGCATTGCTCCGGGCACTCACTTCAGGAAGCATTGGCGGTGCGGGATTGGATGTCACGCCAGAAGAGCCGCTGCTTGCCGACAGTCCGTTGTGGGATCTGCCGAATGTAATTATTACACCGCACGTCGCGGGTGGCTCGCCAATTCGCTTGGATCGGTCGGTTGGACTGTTCTGTGACAACTTAGAACGGCTGCTCGTTGGTAAACCGCTCCTCAGCGTGATTGATAAAGAGAAGGGATATTAGCAGCGAATTTGGCTGTGCACGCTGGCATAACATTATCGGATTAGTTCTCTGGACTTTTGATTCTGCCCCACGTCACAGCCATTTTATTTACCGGTTGTACTGGTAATGAATTACCAACCCAGCGCGGCAAAATAGGGAGACTATCCTCCAAAAGTACTAAACGCCGAACTTTCTGGGACGCAAACGAATAGATGTAGAGCCCATAATTACCAAAACCTATATCAACAGAAAATACAAGATATTTGCCATTCGGGGACCAATCCACTTGAAAGAACTGCCGCAAGCCGCGATTGGCAATTTCTTCGAGGAGGTTTATTCCATTCGCATTCACAACAAATATGCCTTCATGCACGTGCTCGACTACTTTTCGGTGGTTCCGCCCTTCAACATCTGCAACAAATACGCCTTCATGAAGCGGTGTGTAGGCAATCTTTTTGCCGTCCGGGGAGAATGCATAGAACGGGTAACGGCTTAAGAAACCCGCACGTTCAAGGAACGGCAAATGTTTCTTGGGTTTCTCCTGCCCATTGACATTCGACTCCCAGATCTCCTGAAGCCTGTCCGTTGAAGCGAGATTGTAGAACACAGATTGCGCATCTGGTGCCCAGACGAAACCTATGGGGCTTTCGCCAATGGGGTGGGGTAACTTCCGTTTCTGTCGTCCGTCCGGCGAGATTAGAAAAATTTCTGTGTCCAGATCGCGTCCGCCTCTTATCCTTTGTGGACTGCCAGCATAGACGATCCAACGTCCATCCGGAGACCAAGAAATATCGACGTAAGAGTGGACTTGCAATATGATGGAACGGATTTTCTTACCGGTGTGGAGGTCTCGGATATGGAGAAGATTACGGCGATCAGGGTCGTGGTCTACCGCTGCCAAAAAGCGTCCATCCGGCGAAGGTGTCGAAATACCTTCTTCCGTAATGCGCGTAGGTGTAGGTACGGTATCATTCGGATGTATCATGTAGGTAGTCCCCCGATAGGCGTAGACGATCATACCTTCTGCCCAACAGAGGAGACTCGGGCAAATACCCAATAGAAGAATTATTACCGAAAACAGAAAAATCAAGCGATGTGTGTTCATTAGGGAGCCCTCATTTGAAAAATAGCTGCACTAACAGCCAAGGTTAAGGTGCGTTGATTAATTACCAAACATCTTTCTATACATTATTTGTATCGGCAATTCTTGTGCCAATAGGAAACGAAAAATAAATTAATCAGTCTCTGTTTTACGTTTGAGGCTCCCCCACGTCACAGCCATTTTATTTGACGGCTGCACTGGCAATGAATCACCAACCCAGCGCGGCAAAATAGGGAGGCTATCCCGCAAAAGGACTAAACGCCGAGCTTCCTCGGACGCAAATGAGTAGATGTAGAGACCGTAATCACCCGCAAGCGTCTCAGCAGAAAACACAAGATGTTTGCCATTCGGCGACCAATCTACCTGAAAGAACTGCTGCAAGCGGTGATTGATGAATACTTGGATACCTACCCCCACAGCATCCGGAAATACGTTTTCATGAACGCGATCCGTTACTTTTCGGTGGTTCTTTCCCTCAGCATCTGCAACAAATACGCCTTCATGCAGCGATGTATAGGCTATCTTTTTCCCGTTTGGCGAGAAACTATAGAACGGGTAACGGCTTAAGAAACCCGCACCTTCGTGGAATAGCAAATGTTTCTTCGGATTTTCCTGACCATTGATTCTCGACTCCCAGATTTCCTGACGCCGGTCTATTGAAGCGAGATTGTAGAACACAGATTGCGCATCTGGTGTCCAGACAAAACCTATGGGTCTTTCGCCAATGGGATGGCGTAACTTTCGCTTATGTCGTCCATCGGGTGAAATCAGGAAAATTTCGGTGCCCAGCTCACGCCCAGCTCTTAATCTTTCTATATTACCAGCATAGACGATCCAGCGTCCATCTGGAGACCAAGAAATATCGACGTAAGAATGGACTTGCAATATGATGGAACGAATTTTTTTACCGGTGTGGAGGTCTCGGATATGGAGAAGATTACGGCGATCCGGATCGCTGTCTACCGCCGCTAAAAAGCGACCATCCGGCGAAGGGGTAGAGATACCTTCTTCTGTAATGCGCGTGGGTATGGTATCATTCGGGCCCATCATGTAGGTAGTCCCCCGATAGGCGTAGACGATCATACCTTCTGCCCAACAGAACAGACCCGTACAAAAATCCAGTAGAATTATGAGCGAAAACAGTAGCCTTAAGTGACGTGTGTTCATTGGGTGATCCTTGGCAGCATTCAACTTAACTCAGCAATCCTGACGAGTTGTTTCCCAATATTGCCACCTTTTAGCATGCTAATGAACGCTGCTGGCGCGTTTTCGATGCCTCCTTCTTCGATCGTTTCCCGATATTTCAGTTTGCCCTGGCGCAACCATTCTGCCATCTCGACGAGTGCCTCTGCGTGCCGGTCAGCGTATTCAGAGACGAGGAAACCTTCGATTCTTGAGCGTTTGGTAATCATATGCCAGAGGAAACGGGGTCCCGTCTCCGGTTTTTCTAAATTATACTGAGAAATTTGTCCGCATATAACGACACGTCCCTTGATCCTTAAATTGGGGAAGACGACATCTGTGATCTCGCCGCCGACGTTGTCAAAATAGACATCAATACCATCAGGCAGGAGTGTCTGGAGTTCTGTGTGATAATCGGAGACCTCTTTATAATTAAAAGCCGCATCGAAGCCGAGTTCATTGACGATATAATCGACTTTCTCATCGGTGCCAGCGGAACCGACAACCCGGCATCCTTTAATTTTCGCAATCTGTCCGACGACGGAACCAACTGCCCCTGCGGCACCAGAGACAAACACGGTCTCTCGCGCTTGAAGTTGTCCAACCTCAAGCAGACCGAAGTAGGCTGTTAACCCTGGCATACCGAGAATCCCTGCCCCTGTTGAGATGGGCGCGATTGTCGGATCAATTTTCCGCAATTCATCACCCGCAGCGGCCCCGTATTCCTGCCACCCGATATTCGCATTGACAATATCACCGACTCCGAAATTAGGATGCTTTGATTCCATAACCTGAGCAATAACACCACCCACCATCACTTCATCGATTTCGACGTTGGCGGCATAAGATTTTGCGGCATTAATTCGCCCTCGCATGTACGGATCAACGGAGAGGTAGATAGTTTTCACCAATACTTGATCGTCTTCCGGTTTCGGAATTGGGACTTCCACCAGATTAAAATCTGACTCCTTCGGGTACCCTGCGGGCCGAGAGGCGAGGGTAATTTGACGATTCATTAATAGTACTCCTTATTAATAATTAACCTCTCTTATTGAATTGAACAGGATCTTCACCATGAATGACAATGAGTTCGTGTTGAGGTGCGTCCCAATCGAAAACTTTAACAATAGGCAGAATGACGCGAACAGCCAAACCGATACGCCGTTTGTCAGAGCGATTCGCCTCCGAGTGATGCAAGGTGCGTTCGTTAAAGAGAACAAATTCGCCGGGCTGCATCTCTAAGTTGGCGACATTGCTTGTGTCAACGAACCCAAGGTCACCCATTTGGTTAAATGCCATGTCGGATGTCGCTTTCACGTGCGGGATCACTTTGCGGTGTGAACCGGGGACGATCTGGAGGCAGCTGTTTTCCAAGGTTGCCGAATCGACAGCAATCCATGCTGAAATTATGATGGGCGGCTCAAGGGGCCAATAGTTGAAATCTTGGTGCCACGGAATCTCTTTTGCGCCGGGTTCTTTGACGAAGAAGTTTGTCCGCCAGAGTAGGAGGTCTGGTCCGTACAACGATGCCATCCGTTTAACAATAGCGGGGTGCGTGGCAAGATCGTGAATCAAGGGAGAATCGAGGTGGCGGTTATGCACCCTGTTTTTGTGATCAGGCGCATCAGTTTCAAGCACCCTCTCAATTTCTGGTTGCATGTTGAACATCTCTTCAGAGTTACAGAGTGTATAGGGACCGAGGTAACCCTGCCGCCAAAACTGCTCCCGCTCTTCAGGACATAATATATGGTTTCCGTTTTGCATTGTATAAAATCCTCATCTTGTTGTTTTGAGGGGGTATGCTGAAGTCTCGTCAGCCAATTCCGAAACGCTACTCCTGACAGACATGTACCTTAATCGCACCGGAAGTTTTATCGGCAGACACGCGGAAGGCTTCGCTGATCTCGTCAAGTGGATAGTAGTGCGTCACCAATTTCGTGGCATCAACCTTACCGGCGTCTATTAATTCAATCGCCGCCTCAAAGTCTGTCTCCATTCCACTATAACCGTAGCAGTTAGAACCTGTAATGAAGGCTTCCGACCAGACGATGGTGGAGAGATTCACCTCAAGCGGTTTATAGTACCCGGCGACGAGAACGACAGCCCCCTGTTTCCGAACGATAGTTGTTGCGGTGTTGAAGTTCTCCGCGCCGCCCACCGTTTCGATGACTGCGTCAAAACCGATGCCGTTTGTGACATCCTTGACGTATTCCCCAACATCGGTATCGCCGACGTTGACGATGTGATCTGCGCCGAGTGCTTTTGCTAACGCTGCCTGCTGTTGGTATTTGACGGTAATCAAGGTCTCCTTAATACCTGCGGCAACTGCATCTGCCAAGCAGAACTGCCCGATAGTGCCACCACCGATAATAGCGATTGTATCTCTGGAGTTGGCACCCGAACGCGCGACGGCACGGTGTGAGACAGCGAGCGGTTCAACGAGTGCGCCTTGTTCAAACGTCATCCGTTGCGGTAATTTAAAGAGTCCTGAATGATGCGTTGCAGTGTATTCTGCGAACCCACCGTGCATGTTCGGAGAGATCCAGGCTCTATTGAAGCAGAGATTATACTGTCCGGTTTCACAATACTTGCAGGTGCCGCAATGCGAAAAACATTCCACAGCGACTTTGTCTCCAATATCAAATTCGGTTACGCCATCGCCGAGAGCCGTGACGACCCCACATGTTTCGTGTCCCGCGGCGTGTTCATGCGATTGTCCCCAGTGTCCGAAATAGCTGTGCAGATCGCTACCACAGATGCCGGTCTGTTTGGTGTCAACGAGTACAAAGCCCGGAGGCGGTTCGTTACGTTCAACCTCACGAATAGCAATTTGTTCAATGTCTGTATAGATGGCGGCTTTCATTTTCATGCGAATTTTCCTTTGGGGTACGAGATATGGAAATCTCAGGTTACCCGCTTGTTGTTGGTCCGAACATCCGAAGAATCGCGCGCTTATCGGATTTTCCAACGCTCGTTTTCGGGATTTCGTCAACAAAGACAAACTGGTCCGGAATCCAGAACTTAGGGAATTCAGAAGCAAGTTGCTGCCTAAGAATATCTGAGATATTCTCGTTTGTCTGTTCTGCGAGTACAACGGCCGCGAAGGGACGTTCTCCCCACTTCTCGTCAGGTATGCCGACAACGGCAACTTCATGCACGCATGGATGTTTCAGCAGGACAGCTTCCAAGGCAACACTTGAAATAGACTCGCCACCGCTTCGGATGAGTGCCTTCGCTCGGTCAACAATTTGCATGTAACCGTCCGCGTCAATCGTAGCCATATCACCCGTGCGTAACCATTTGTCGGTTGTGAAGTGCTCCGCAGTTGGTTCAACTTTGTAGTAGCGATTCGCTGTCCAAGGGCTTCGCACCTGGAGTTCTCCGACTGTTTCACCATCCCAAGGAAGTTCCGTGAAACCGTTAGATGTTTCGGCTGCGAGACGGAGTTCAACGCCCGGTATAGGTCGTCCCTGCTTTGCTTTAATTCGCCATTTCTCAGCGTCTGACAAACTCCGATGGGCACCGCGCAGCTTCGAGAATGTTCCAGTTGGGGACATCTCTGTCATGCCCCAAGCGTGGCAGATCTCAACGCCAAGTTCCTTTTCGTAGGCTTCAATCAAGGACAGTGGCATCGCCTCTCCGCCGACGATCAATCGTCGCAATCTGGGGATGTCCTTTCTCCTTTTATATAGTTCGGGATACACCTTTGCCCAGACCGTCGGTACGCCTGCAGCGACAGTGACACCTGTCTCGGCAATAAGTTTGGCTATACATGGTGGTTTGGCACCCGGTAGCACCATATCTGCGCCAGCGAACATACTTGCGTAAGGCAGTCCCCACGCCATCGCATGGAACATTGGAACGATCGGCAAGACGACATCTGCCTCTGTCAATCCGAAGACATCGGCTTGGTTCGCTGCCAGTGTGTGGAGAAACATAGAGCGGTGTGTATAGAGAACGCCTCTCGGTTCTCCTTGGGTGCCGCTGGTGTAGCAGAGTCCCATCGCCCAGTTCTCGTCTTGGATATCCCATGAGGATATAGGTATGGCTTCGGAGAGTACCCGCTCATAAGGTACATCATCATCCATAGATGTTGGGTCAAAGTAGATAGCTTGTTTACATGCAGTCTTATTCTGGAACGCCCTAAATTGCTCCCTAAACTCGCTATCAACAAAGATGAGTTTATCTTCTGCCTCGTGTACAATTTGTGCTAATTGTTCAGTCGAGAGACGGATATTGAGCGGGTGGAGCACGGCACCGATACATGGAATCGCGTAGTAGAGTTCTAAGTGTTGATAGGTATTGGAAGCATACGTTGCGACTCTGTCTCCGCACTGAATCCCGAATTGGGTGATAGCGTTTGCCAATCGCTTCACGCGCTCGTATAACGTAGTATAGTTGTAACGATGCAGCGTCCCATCAGGCAGCAGTGTGGTAACCTGCTTATCCCTATGTATACGGTGTGCGTGTTCTAAAATCTGCGCGAGCGTCAATGGGTAGTTCATCATCAAGCCAAGCGTTCTTTCTAACGATTGGATTTCGTTTCGTTTTTTTACCCGTTCCTCGCCCCAGTAACGGGTGAAAATCCTGCCAAAGATGGTTTTTTAATGCACACAAGGATACGAAAATTGGAACCTATACAAAAATTCTGCCTGTCAGCGTCATAAATTATGGCAACTTTCATCTATTTTAGCATAAAAACGGAGTTTGTTGTTAAAAAAAGTGATTCCCTATGTTATTCTCCGACTTTAATTTGCATTTTAGAAGAGAAGTGATGCATAATTAAAGCATATTGGTAAGTAGAAACAACTGTATAAAAACAACTATTGGTGCTACAAATGGTTATGATTTTCTTATTCTATTTTTTTTACAGGGGAGAACAAATTATAATGTCAATATCAGACAATAAGCGGTATTTCTGGTGCGTTGTAGCCATTTTATTCGGAATTGTCTTAGTGATGCCAATGGCTGTGAGTGCTGAAGCACTCACGGTAATCGTTCAAGATCAAAATGGGAACGCTATTCCAGAAGCAAGAGTACAGATTGGGAGCCAAGAACAGACAACGGATGCATCTGGCAACGCTATGTTTAGCGACGTGACAGGTGCGCAGTCGCTGACCGTATTAGCCATCGGATTTTCAAGTAAGCGACTGAATACGACTGCTGGGCAGACCGAAGTGACGGTGGTACTTGCTCCGATCCAAACCGTGGATGCGGTTGTAGTGGTGGGTACCCGTAGTATAGGCAGAAGCGCACTGCAAGCACCCGTGCCGATAGAGGTTGTCAACAGAGAGCAGCTGAGCCTTACCGGTCAATCCGAAACCGGTCGGGTGCTTCAGATGTTAGTTCCTTCCTTCAATTTCTCAAGTTCAACGATTAGTGACGGTACAGATGCGCTACGTCCGGCAACGCTGCGTGGCTTAGGCCCCGACCAAACGCTTGTGCTTGTTAACGGCAAACGTCGCCACAAGAGCGCATTGCTGCACGTTAACACATCGGTGGGTCGCGGCACTGCCGGGACAGACTTCAATGCGATTCCGTCAGCGGCGATTGAGCGGATTGAAGTCCTACGCGATGGTGCGGCAGCGCAATACGGCTCCGATGCTATTGCCGGTGTTATCAATATCGTGCTCAAAGACGATGTCGATACAGGCAATGCTGACATCTATTGGGGACAAACCTACGAAGGCGATGGCGATACATGGAACGGTAACGCGAACTACGGTATGAAAGTCGGCGGATCCGGTTTCCTGAATCTCACCGCCGAGTGGCGCGACAGGTATCGCACGAACCGTGCTGGACTTACAGGCGAACGCCAATATGACTGGGTGGATGTAGATCAAGGCAGACTGCCCGATGCCACGCTCGAAATCGAAAATGATGATGGAACGGTAAGTGAGAAACCGGTCTGGTTCGACCCGCGCGAATATACCTTTGAACGTCAGAACTTCCGCATCGGAGATGCTGACTCGACACAAAAAGTTGGGTTCTATAATTTCGGACTTCCCCTCGCTGACGGGTTGGAACTCTACTCTTTTGGTGGACACTCCTCGCGCCAAAACAATAGTTCGGGTTTCTATCGCAGAGCAAATCAGGGCTCGCGAACCGTCACCGAAATTTACCCAGACGGGTTCCTGCCAGAAATTAACACCGACATTGGGGATACCTCTCTCGCCTTAGGTATGGCATGGACGCACGAGGCGACTGACCTGAATGTTGATGTCAGCATCAATCACGGGTTGAACACATTTGACTTCCTTATTTCCAATTCCCTGAACGCCTCTTATGGTCCCAGCAGCCCAACCTCCGCAGATGCTGGCGGCTTTGAACTCTCGCAAACGGCGTTCAACTTAGATGTCACTTATCCGCTGGACTATCAGTCTTCACTCATCAACCTGGCAGGTGGTATTGAATTCCGCAGAGAAGGTTACGGTATCCATGCAGGCGAACCGCTTTCATGGATTAATGCAGGACTCGGCGTAGACGGTGCCGCGAGTGGTATCCAAGTTTTTCCCGGTTTCCGACCTGACAACGAAGTGGACGAAAGCCGAACCAATATTGCCGGATACGCGGACTTTGAATCTTACCTGAGTGGACAACCGGGAACAGGACTTCTCGTCGGCGCAGCGGTGCGCGGTGAACAGTATAGCGACTTCGGTGCGACTGTCACGGGAAAAGCGACGGCTCGCTACGATTTGACGAAACAGGTTGCGGTGCGTGCTGCGGGTAGCACAGGCTTCCGTGCACCTTCACTGCAACAACTCTACTTCAACAATATTAGTACACAATTCAAGGTGGATGCCGACGATATTGATAAGGATGGCAACACTGATGAACTGATAGCACTTGAAGTCGGTACCTTTCGCAATGACAGCGATGCCGCACGGGCGCTCGGTATTCCTGAACTCAAAGAGGAGACCGCATTCAACGTTTCCGGTGGTTTCGTGTTGAAACCGCTCGATAAAATGTGGCTTAGCATTGATGGATTTCTGATTCAAATTGATGATCGCATTGTCCTGAGCGGTAGTTTCAGTGCTGATGATCTAACAGAGTTAGCCGCAGCAGGGGCAAGCAGCGCACAGGTGTTCACAAATGTTGCACAAACACGCACACAAGGCGTTGATGTTGCGGCAGGCTACTTGCATGCTTTTGATAACGAATCCTTGCTTAATTTGAAGGTTGCATTGACGTGGGCGGACACTGAGGTTATTGGTGATGTGGATGCCCCAGAAATCCTCGTCGGACGTGAAGACACCCTTTTCCCTTCTCAGGAACGTTCCATGATTGAGGAGTGGCAGCCGAACACGCGGATTAACCTGAGTGCTGATTACATTGTTAGCGACCTCACTATCGGTGGTGCTTTGCGCTATTTCGGCAGCTACACTGTTCAAGAAGGAAGTGGTGACGATCCGGCACGCCAAACCTACGGTGGAAAATGGCTCACCGACATCCAGAGCAATTATCAACTGAACGAAGGGCTTTCGTTGACTATCGGTGCGAACAATCTGTTCGATCAGGTGCCTGACTTGAACGAGATCGGTCAGTCACGCACTGGTGCTTTAAAGGATAGTGTTGGCAACGTCATTGTTGATTCCCCCGGTGTGTTCACGTATTCGAGAAGGTCGGCACCTTTCGGTTTCAACGGTGGACTTTACTACGCGAAGTTATCCTATCGTTTTTAGGATGGATGCCATAATCGCTGAAAAAATTGTAACTGTAGGCGCGGTTTAAAACCGCGCCTTTTTTTGCGTAATTTCTATTGCATCTATTTGCACAAGATGCTAAATTAGGTTGAGATTTAAAAATAAAGGAGAACTATTGAATGCATCGAAATCTCTTAATCTTTTGTGTCGTGGTGCTGTTTGTCGGTGCCATTATTGCGTTGAGCATCCGTTCTGTTGAAAGCCAGGGTGATATGGTCCAGCGTGGCAAATATCTCGTAGAAGCGGTTGCTGCGTGCGGATATTGTCATACGCCGCGTGTGGGTGCCGACTATGACATGGATATGTACCTCGCTGGGCACCCGGCTGGGCAACCTTCTCCACGTTATAATTTCCGTATGATCCGAGAAGGCATTTTTATTGTAACTGCGCCCCAGTTATCAGCCTTCTCAGGGGCGTTTGGAACCAGTTTCGCCTCAAACCTGACGCCTGACAAAGAGACTGGATTGGGTGAATGGACAGAGGAGATGTTCATCGGAGCGATGCGGACTGGGCACCATCAAGGTGTGGAAAGCAACCGGAAGATCTTCCCGCCGATGCCGACGAAGCACTACGCGCAGATGAACGATGAAGATTTGAAAGCAATTTGGGCATACCTTCGGACGGTTAAGCCGATCAAAAACGAGGTTAATCCTGCCTTAGATCATCAAGGTAAACCAAAATAATTGAAAAGGAGAAAGTTGGTTGATGCTTGTCACGGAATGTTCGCGTTTTAATCTTTTTTGGTCAACGACGTAACTGATAACTGACAACTGATAACTGACAACTATTATGGCATCAGCAAAAAAACAGGTTCGCATCTGCGTCGTCGGTATGGGTATCGGTAAACCCAACGGCGCGGCACTCGCCAGAAACCCACGTGGCAATGTTGTCGCGCTCTGCGATCTACTTGAAGATCGGATGAAAGCCTTCGCTAAGGACTTACCCGGCAAAGTCAAATTCTACACAGATTACAAAGAGATGTGCAAAGCCGATGATATCGACGCAGTCTTCGTCGGCACGCCGAATCAGTGGCATGTCCCGATCGCGTTGGAAGCAGTACGAAACGGTAAGCACGTCATGGTAACGAAACCGCTCGCGGATTCTGAGGAGGCGGCACAAAAATTGGTCGCAGCAGCGGAAGCAGCGGGTGTCGTCAATATGATGTCGCTCTCCACGCGTTTTGGGAAAGAGTGTCAATACCTCGGCAATCTTGCACGCGATAATTATTTCGGAGAACTCTATTACGCGCGGGCACGGAGCGTGCGTAGGAGCGGTATCCCGGCATGGAACCTCGGTTTCATCCAGAAAGGCGGCGGCGCATTTCGCGATATGGGTGTCCATGTGCTTGACTCGGCGTGGTGGATTCTTGGATTACCAAAGCCAATTGCAGTGTTAGGTGCTGCTGGCGCGAAGTTCGGACCTCGGGGACTCGGCTATTGGAAGGGGACGAAAGCACCTAAAGAGATCTATGAGAAATATGATTCCGATGATTACGCGGGTGGATTTATTACCTTTGAAGGTGGCGTTGGCTTGCAGGTGGAAAGTTTCTGGGCATCACACCAACCTGATGAATTTCAGATTGAGCTCTTCGGTACAGAGGCGGGTGCAACTATGAGCCCCTTGCGACTTTATCGCACCGATAAAAAAGGTGAATTTGAGGACATAGATGGGAAGCCTCCAAAGAGTAAGTATGGGTCAACGTGGGATGCTATCGCTGGTCACTTTATCGAATGTATCTTAGATGACGTAACGTGTAAGGCACCGCTCCGTCATGGGCTTGTTGTTCAGCAGATGATGGAAGGGCTGCTCGCAAGTGCTGAGACAGGGCGTGAAGTTCATATTGACCATCCATAGAGGCTAAAAAAAATGACCCTTGATATAACAACGCTACGCAACGATTTCGCAGAAACCGGTTTTGCTATCGCACCGAACTTGTTCACGCGAGACGAAGTCCAACGGCTCAAATCGGAATGCATCGACATTCTGGAGGCCGTTAAAGCGGAGACTGGGGTAGTCGCTGGGCACGGCGTTTATGTGGGTTTGGCTGCGCGGAGTCCCGTTTTTCAAACCGCAGTCGGTGATGCCCGCTTACTTGATATTTTGGAAGGCATTCTTGCGCCGGATATCGAGTTTCTCAGCGACAAGATGGTCTTCAAAAGTGAGTCAACGACGTTCGCAAGTCCTTGGCACCAAGATTGGTCCTATTGGTACGGTGCCCACAAAGTCTCGATCTGGGTGGCACTTGACGATGCGACCGTTGAAAACGGGTGCCTCAAATTATTTCCGGGTTCCCACAAATCCGCGATTGTCCACGACGGCGATGCCAGTGACGGACACGGCTTCGGGAATCGGTTGCGTCCGGGTGCGGTTGACGAAAACCTCGCCGTCACAGCAGAGATTGAAGCAGGCGGTGCCGTCTTTTTTCATGATCTGACGCTCCATTCCAGCCATCCGAACCGTTCTGGCGAAGAGCGTTGGGTCTGGATTCCAACGTATCGAGATGCAAAAGCAGAGGACGAGGACTATCCGTGGGCTGTCGCTGCGAAAGTTTTACGTGGCGAAAAATTAACGGAAGAGAAGCAGAGAATGGAAGGATAGAAGGCGTTAGAATGGAAGGTTGGAAGGATGGAAGGATGCCCCAATCTTCCAACCTTCTAATCTTTTCTTCCAATCTTCCGCTATAAGTAAAGAAGGAGAAACAATGTTTAAAAATCTGAGTACCGGTGCAATCGGCATCCGGGCAAATATGAAAGAAGGCTTAGACCTCGCGAAAAACGCCGGATTTGAAGGTCTCGACCTAAGCATCGACGAAGCCAACCAACTATCACAAGAACACTCTGTCCAACACGTCAAAGACCTCTGGTCAGAAGCGGGGGTTGCCATGGGTGGATGGGGTTTCGGTGTCAACTGGCGCGGTCACGATGCCGACTACTACGCCGGTTTAGCGCAATTGCCGGAACGTGCGGCGCTCGCTGCGGAACTCGGCTGCTATCGAACAACTACTGTTGTAGGACCCGCCTCAAACGATATGACATATCAGGAGAATTGGGATTTTTCCGTCAAACGGTTGCGTTCTGTCGCCGAGATTCTTAAAGACCACGGACATTCAATCGGGCTTGAGTTCATTGGACCGGCAACGAGCCGCAAGAGTGCTAAACACCTCTTCGCCTACTCAATGGATGCGATGTTAGGACTCGCCGCCGCTGTCGGTACAGGGAACGTTGGACTCCTCTTTGATACATGGCACTGGTACACTTGCCGTTCCACAGTTGACGATGTGCGGAAACTTTCTGCATCGGATGTCGTTTACGTCCACATCAACGATGCACCTGCCGGAATTGATCCAGACGATCAGATTGATAACATCAGATGCCTTCCCGCTGAAACCGGCGTAATCCCACTCACCGAATTGATGCAAATCCTGACAGAGATCGGTTACGATGGACCTGTGACACCGGAACCTTTCAGCCAAAAGGTGAACGGCATGGAACCCGCCGATGCAGCAAAAGCCACAGCGGAATCGCTTGATCAGGTGTGGGAAAACGCGGGGCTGTAACTGTTGACCACCTCATGGCGGCAGGACCACTTGCTTTCCATAACGCCTACGGAGAAACTCATGAAAAAAATAAAGACTGTTGACATTCATGACAAGGTTTTTGAGGAGACCTATACCGCCCATATCCAAAGAAACGGTGCGAACTGGCTTGGACAGATACCAGACGTTCCAAAAGTCAAGTGCGAAGCACCTACAGAAGCTGTACTCCTGAAAACCTTGGAAAAAAAACTTCATGAGGCACTCGTCGCCGAAGAAGAAGCTTGGGAGAAGCAGTTTGAGGAGGACGTGAAAGCCGGACGACTGGATCCCCTTGCCGAGAAAGCCATTAAGAATTATCGAGAAGGCAAATACCGAAGCATATCCCATTTGCCCACCACACTATTGTCGGAAGTAAGTATAGGAGCGTGACACAACGTGCAACTTATTGATAAAGAGAGCATCCTCGCGATGACGCATCTGTGGGAAGGCGAGCGGTTTCCTGACGGACGGCCCCGCGTTCCCGATGATATTATTCGGCGAATGAAGGCGATCAGTATTGAACAGGCGTGGGGTGTCCTCAACGGCAACAACTATAAGTTCCAATTCGCTGGTGATTGGATGAACCTTCATCCAGACCGGATTCTCGTCGGTAGAGCGGTGACGTGTGCGTTTGTGCCGATCCGTCCTGATTTCAACGACGCTATCTCGGCACAAGGCGAAAAAGAGGAACGCGTCGGCGGTCAAAACTCGTGGGTGATTGATACGCTCGTCCGCGACGATGTCATCGTTGTGGATCTCTTCGGTAAAGTGAAGGACGGGACTTTCGCGGGTGACAACCTCGGTAACTCCATCTATGCGAAAACTGGGACTGGCATGGTCATTGACGGTGGCATCCGAGATTTGGACGGCATCTACGAGTTACCTGATTTCGCTACATTCGTGCGTGGTGTGGATCCGACAGGGATTGCGAATGTCACATTGACAGGTATTAACATCCCGATCCGTATTGCGGAGGCGACTGTCTTACCGGGCGATGTGGTTTTAGGTAGGCGCGGCGGTGTTATCTTTATCCCACCGCATTTCGCACAACAAGTAGTCGAACAAGGCGAAGAGGTCGCCCTGCGAGACCGGTTCGGGCATCAACGGCTGCGGGAAGGAGTGTACACACCCGGCGAAATTGACCGAAAATGGTCGGACGAGATTGAGGCAGATTTCGCAAAATGGCGTGAGAATCAGAAGTGAAAGCAGCGATTCAGGCACCATTGTTGAGATACTCTCCGATACACGCGGTGCCTTATGCAGCGAGTCATTAAACCTGTCGTTCCGGTGGACAGATCAACACCATAGCCATGTCCGGTTATTACGTCCATGTTTGCCCGACGGCACTCCGATCACGACGGCTATAGAGGAGCGAAACTTTCACGCTGCAGCAAAAAAGCGTATAGAATCAGCGGAACTCCGTCTGGAAACAGAACAGGATCTTCGTGCAGAAGCGGAAGCCCGGGCTGTAGAAGAGACGAAGCGGCGGCAGGCATTAGAACGTGAATTAGAGCAACTCCGCCGACAACTCGAAAACCGATAGTTGTAAGCAGCGTAGTATAACCTGTTAGGTTGCGCATCGTTTTTTCGGAAAATGGAGCGAGAGTCAGAAAGCGAAATATATCTGGATCAAGATTTTTTGTTTGACAAATTTTTCCTTTTCACGATATAATTCGCTATCGTTATTTTTCAGATTAGGACTGTGGTATATTTTTTTAAATAATTAAAACATTGAAATAGATCAATGCACATTATGTGTCGGTACAGAGGATGTAAGAAAAGAAATAAGGTGGAAAACGAGTCTTTTGCTGCTCTCCATCTATCTATGCCTTTTTATTTTCCTAACAGGTTGTGACACCGATAAACCGGGTATCCCAGACCCACCAGAACCGCTACCGGACTTACCTCCCCTATCAGATAGACTTGTGGCGCGTATCTATTTTGACGCTACACTCTCAATGCAAGGTTTTGTTGTTCCGGGTTCGGCGCATTACACCCGAATTTGCTCTAATTTAGAAAGTGTGATTTTGAGCGGCTGGGGAGATGAAAAGGCAGGTTTTTTTGCTTTGGTGAATAAATTGAGCCTATTTTGACGAAGGTATTGATAGTTGGAGTTTAATATAATTGGACGAATTACAAAAAGTCTTTAATCAAATCTTTAATCTTCAAGACCCAACTGGTAAAACGATTGTCTACTGGATTCGGATATTCTTTTGGGTTGGCGTTATAAACTACGGAGTGCATTTAGCGCGGTTAGGATACGAATATATCTGTCTCAAATTTGTTCAAATCAAAATCAGAAAGGGTGTTGATGTTATATCTTCTGATTTTCTCAACCGGTTAGCTAAATCAGTGGTTATCCGTACAAGCATCAGAGGAAGCATTGTTTATCGGCGAATTCGTGATTTAGTCAAAATTAAGCAGAACGGCGGTGAAATTGATCACGATGTCCTCGGAGACATTCATGCGGCCGTAGCCAGCAGAAAGGCAGGTTTATCGAACTATATTCTCGGCATTCTCATCATCCTCGGTTTGGTTGGGACATTGTGGGGATTAACGACTGCAGTTATTGAAGTCCAACCACTTTTGGAAGACATTGATGACCTTGACCAACTGTCCCAAATTTCAAATGCCCTACAAGAAACGCTAAAGGGCATGGGCACCGCATTTAAAACGACGTTAGCGGGTTTGGTAACATCACTTGGCTTGGGGGCTTTGGGATGGCTTTTTAGTCTTTCAAATTCGGCTTTTCTCACCCAGTTTGAAACAGTTGTAACTACAGAAATAATTCCCCATTTCAAGCACGCCCCAGAATCAACAATTGAATCCTCTATAGATCAACTTCAAGTAAGTGTTGGCGAATTTAAATTAGCAACGGAAGATAATGTTCGGAGGATGCAAGCGTCGATCCAACAATTAACAGAGAAGTCGTGGGATGCATATCTGGAGCAACAATATGTCATTGCAAATGAATTGGATAAAATTCCAGGAGAACTTCGTGAGAGTTTAGCAGGGATAAATGAATATCAAGTCCTGATTAAATCCACGGTAGAGTCTTTTGAAACGTCAACAGAGAGTTTTATTGCCGAAATCAAGAACCATCAATCTACTGTAACCGGTTTTAACTCTAAAGTAGAGTCTTTTGAAACGTCAACAGAGAGTTTTATTGCCGAAATCAAGAACTACCAAACCACTGTAGATACGATGGTGAAGGATTTTAAGGGAACTACGAATCAGAGCATATCTCAAGTTGCAGAGTATCAAAAGACACTGCTTGGCGGTTTAGAAAATGTGGTATCAGAGTTGAAAGAAGAGAGTAAAGGATTGAGAACTACAATCGGTGAGGCGCAGACATCACATGAAAGTTTCATGGATGATACTAAGAATCTTACCGAAACTTTTGGAAAACAACTTGAGTCCATGCTGCAACCCATCGTAAAAAATCAACAGGATGTGGTGACTGGACTCCGTGAAACATCCAGTGATATAAGCGAAATGTCCGGTAAGTTGCAGAACCAGACGAAATCTGCAGTAGAGTCTTTTGAAACGTCAACAAATAAATTTATGACCAAAGTCGAGAACCATCAATCCACTGTAGATACGATGGTGAAAGATTTTAAGGGAACTACGAATCAGAGCATATCTCAAGTTGCAGAGTATCAAAAGACACTGCTTGACGGTTTGGGAAATATGGTATCAGAGTTGAAAGAAGAGAGTAAAGGATTGAGAACTACAATCAGTGAGGCGCAGACATCACATGAAAGTTTCATGGATGATGCTAAGAATCTTACCAAAACTTTTGGAGAACAACTTGAGTCCATGCTGCAACCCATCGTAAAAAATCAACAAGATGTGGTGAGTGAACTTCAGGAAACATCCAGTCATATAAGCGAAATGTCCGGTGAGTTGCAGATACGTTCTGCTCTTGAGAAACAGAACGGAGTCTTTCAGGAAATCAAATCCGAGTTGATACAAAGTCAGCAGGAAATGAGTAGTAGGTTATCAGAGTTAAGTGAATTTCAAATTATACCTACCCTTGAAGCACAGAATAAAGTTTTTGGACAGATTGAAACGCACCTACAAGAACAGCGTGATTTGGTAGATGAACAACAAGAACTTATGAAAACGTTAAATAGCAGTGTGAATCAACTACAGCAGGTTTTTTCAAAATCAGAATCCGATGAACAGCAGCACACGGAAAAAATGTTGCAACAGCTCACCCAGAATTTTGATGAGCTCGGTAAGAAAATAGATGCATTGAACGACACAATAACCCAGTCAGGATCAGGCACTCGCCGCTGGTTTTTAGGGAATCGAAAGTAAAAATAAAGTCTGGAGAGATATTGGATGAATCTGCGCATGCAGCAAAATTCTGTGTTGAACGTCTGGCCCGCTTTTACCGATGTATCCATTGCGATGCTGCTCATCTTTCTGTTCTTTCTCTTCATTCAATTTGTCTCTAATAGCAAATTGATCCAAAAAATCATAATGGAGAAAAAGCAAGATACGATAGAGAAAGCGTTTGCAGAAGAATTTCCAAATGAGATAGAACAAGGTACTATTGCAATTGTGCGGGATGGCAACTTACAAAGATTTACGTTCAGCGATAAAATTTTATTTGAAACGAATAAGGCGATCCTGCAACAGGAGGGAAGGAATATATTGACAGCTGTGGGTGAGTTATTGCAGGATTATAAAACGGACGAGAAATTGGGGCAATTGTATAAAAGTATTCAAATTGAAGGTCATACAGATAATGTTCCGATTATAATTCCAAACCGATCGAACTGGGAATTGTCGTCGGATCGGGCAATTGCTGTCTTACGACTTTTCGTTGATCATATCGGCATTAATCCACGGACACTAACGGCAACAGGTTATGGTGAATACCATCCTGTTGCACAAAATCATCCTAAGTATGGACATCCAAAAAACCGTAGAATTGAGATTGTTTTAGTCTATTCCGAAACGGAGGAAATCCAGTGAACGCCTGCCCTTATACAAACGAAAGCGCGACATGCAATTTACTATCACCAGAAGTAGCAGGGACAACTACATACTGCAGTAAATGCTCTCAGTTCGCTTTTCAATGTACTGAGGGGCATTGGAACCGCGCGTTTGCACGTTATTGCACGCAATGTAGCCAAGAGTTAAAAAAACCTGCGCAATGGGATATGGCATCGGGCAATTCGCAACGCACAGCGACGTTTTCCGTGGACTCGGTGGATATCAATCTTGGGTTAAATTCAGGGGTCGTGAATACACCCCCGATAGAAACAAGCGAAAACTTGCCGGGGATGCTCGTAATTGATGGGCTTTTCGTCCTGCCAAATTCAAAGGAAAATAGATTTGAAGCTTGCACGATTGTAAATACAGAGAACAGTGTCCGCCTACATCATCAATGGGGAATTGACTTTGACACACCGTTGACCTACGGATCAACCCCAATCTATCATGGACTTCATTTGTATTCGGTTGTGTCGGGTGGAATTCAAAAAACGTCTGTTATTGACGGAAAAACAAAATTAATTTATGATATAAATGGTGTTGATGCTGCTCAGATTGAACCTTTGTCCGGATGCGCGTCCCTAAAATGTAAGGTGAATGGCAAACCGACAATGATCACCGGTGTGAATCGGGGTATGTTGCTGTTTGATCTTGCTAAACACAACGGACTATACATCAATCATGATTTCTTTGACAAGAGAAACGAACCGATGTCACCAACGCTCTGCGGTCAATATGTATTTTTCACATCTAAGCACGGAGGCATTTTTTCCCTCAATATAGGCGTAAATCCGTTTAAAAGACGAAGTCCCCCTCCCCAAAACAGGTCATTCTCGGCCCCTGTTTCGCTCAACGGTTTGGTCTATTTTGAAGCACTAAACGACAACGGCATGCGTAGTCTCGCCTGTTTTGACCCAACTTCAGGGCAATTGTCCAAAGCAGCGGATATGGATAGCGAACTAATACAGCATTTAGAAGGTCGCCGTGCCCTTTTTACACACCCACCACTGACTGATGGAAAGCGTTTGTATCTATCCGACAGATATGGTCATGGTGTTTATACTTATGATAGCGACAAGAGATCTTATCCGGCAAAGCAGTTTCAAGACGATACTGGAAAACACAGATTTATTCCACACCAATCTATTGTCGTGGACAATAGGATTTATTCTGCACATTCATCGGGATTAACTGTTTGGGAGTTTGATCGGATCCATCACGTGCAGACACATTCGTTATCTATGGGGAACCCAACTACGCCGACCCCCGTTGCGCGTCCTATTCAGTATGGGGATAAATTATTCGTTTTGTGTAAAGATAGATTCATTTGTCGGGACTATTAGGAGATATACTGCTTATGCTTCGTTTGATAAATGTACCGCGATACACACTTATTGTTAGCGGTTTGCTTGTTTTTATCTTCTTCTCACCTATAGCGGTTGCTAAGCACATCATTGTGATTTATGATGTGTCTGGCAGTATGGTGAGCCTTAAAATGGGTAGGAACACAAAGGTCTATATGGAATCCGAGGATATTCGGCGTGTTAATGAATATTTGACAAATCTCTTATTCACAAATACCTCACAGTCTTTACGTGATATGGACGATTCGTATATCAAGGAATGTGACGCGGCGTACGTTGGTAAACCACTCTACCAAGGTGGCGACATCCTTACCTACGCCGAGTATGCAAAACAGCGAGTCACAAAAATTAATAGAGCACCAGTTAGCAAAAGTGAATTTCAACGGCAGCTACCGAATTCAATGACACTAAGGGAATCCTTCTATGGAATGGTTTCTTACTTACTGCGCGCAGAAGTTGAGGTATACGATGCCTTATACAGTGACACGGACGATGAGACCTATTGGGTCTTTGTGACAGATGGCGATATTGATAACAGCGGCAAAAGCGACCCTGGCATATCTGAAGTGTTAAAGCGACATGCGGAAATTGAAGATGAGTTCCATTCACCAATGATTTTTAGTATGCTTGTAAATAAACACGTTAGAATTCAAGTCAGAAAACTTCAGAAGAGCGACGTAATTGACTCGATTTTCCTCGCTACATCAACAGAACTAGGAAAACGAGTGCGAGAGATTCAACTTGACAGAGATGATGAAGGGAAATTTATCAGTGAAACCTTAACTGTTAAGACGCACAATTCCAAGAAACCTAAATTTAAACTCGACAGTGTCAATGTGGAAATTGTGGATAAGTTTAACAAACCGCTTCAGATTGTGACTGAAGAGAACACATTTGGTGTTGTTGAAGTCCCATCTGTTTCACTTCATGGAAACCCTCCACCATTCGAGTTCCGCATCCTATTTCCTGCACATAGGGAAATAGCTGCTCCTGGCAACGCATTGAAACTTGAAATTACCTACAGTTTCAACGGTAAAAACAAAATCCATTCACCCCAACCTATCAAATATACACCGAGGATTGATAGTATATATGTGTCTAATTTGGATAATTCTGAACAGCAGACAAAGGAATTGAATCTGAACTTTTCGGAAGACACATACCATGTTGGTCTTGCTGTTCAGAGCGAAAGTTATAACAAAAAGGCTTTTAGGATAGATCAACTTCGTTGTCAGGTCCAATACAAAGATGGGCGAAAACTTTGTGACGTTACTGTACCGAAAGTAGGTGAACGTTTAGGCGAACCTTTTAGCATGGTAGTGCCTAAACGAGACCGATTGGATTGGCGCGGCAACAAAATTGTCCTTGAAATAGACTATAAATATGAAAATGAAACTAAATCTGCGACAATTGAGATTCCTTATAAACTGATAGGTGGTGGCAGCGGCTTCCCGATGTGGCTGCTGTGGGTGTTCCTTATTCCGATTTTAAGTGTAATTCTTTTTCTTTTAATTCGCCGTTTAATTCCGTATCAAATTGCCCATCACATTGGGTTGACTCAAGTCAGCCAGGCAGGTACACCGTTGGGTGAGAAAGCATATTTTATGCTTAAAAATAAAATGACACTTGAATTTGGTCCTCGGGGTCCTGATGAATTGCAGTTTGATATTGGTAGTGAGGCTTTTTTATATTGCGATAAGAAAAATTTACTGCTATTTGCAGATGCTGACGACGATGAAGGACGGATATTAGATTTACCCGAAATACTAATGTTAAATCAAGGTGATGACGATGATGAGATCCGTATTAACTGTGAGATAGTGGATAACACTTCTAACAAACCAGAGGACGATGATGAACCTATTATTTGGTCGAATAACGCTTCTGATACCAATCCCCTTGATGTATGAGGAATTAAAACATAACACTATACTGAGGTATTCAGTTCTCTGGTAATTTTGATCTTTCGCTCAAAATCTTTCATTGTAGGGGCGGTCTCTCAGTCACGATGCCTTATCTAAAATCGATGGAAAATCGAAAACTGAATGGCTCTGTAACGCTATGGGATATTTATAGTAATTTTTTTCTGTTCATGGTACTTTATGAACACACGATTCAAAAACTTTCATAATACAGAGATTAGGAAACTACTGCTAATAAAGGAAAAGGGGTTTAAATGGAAAGCATCGCTGATTTTTTTGGAGATCCGTTGGTTTGGCCAGCAGTTGTCTACTTCATTGGTTATTCTTTTGTATGGATAATTGCATGTGGACTTGGTCATCTATTTAAGAACCAAGTAAGTATTGAGCGTGCGGCAGCAATAGCGTGGGGAATTGCACTTTTTATACATATACTCGGTGGAACGGTGCTTCTAATCTGGCTTTGGGACAGAGCACATAACCGATTTTCTGAAGGGTTGTATACAGTACTTTATCTGTTATTCTATATAGTGATTATGCTTGTTAATGTCTGTTTATTGTATACACTGTTAAAGAAAAATAAAGAAAAAAAGAACACTGACGCGCCGACTCCAAAACCAGTTGGTAAATCTCTTAATCCAAAAAAGAAGTGATGAAAACTGATGTTAACGGAATCTTTAACTAAATATGGAGGAGCATGCGATGATTACACCTACAATATTTGTTGGCCTCGGAACAACCGGGAAGGAAATTTTAGTAAAATTACGTGAACTTATGTCTGAAGAATACGGACACGCGGGGCTACCACTTTTCCGCTATATTGCCATTGAGACACATGGTGAAGTGAATGTGCAAAATACAAATCAAATGGATGATTATGAACGAATCAATCTTATAAGGGCAACGATTCCAAACGTTAGTCCGATTCGACTTAAGTTGACTCCAGGAGAACCGCTGCACAACCCAGATTTAGTGGACTGGCTAGATCCTGAACTCTTGAAAATTGAAGCAGGCGGTTTTATGGATGGAGCTTCAAATATACGTATGGCAGGTAGATTGTGTTTATGGGAAAACTGGTCTGATGTCCAAGCTACATTTGCCAACGCGATCGGTGCTATTATGGCACCCGCTACGAAACGGAAAGCGATCAATATTCTAACAGAACGTAAAAAAATTGCAGAACATCCCCTTGACGATACAGGCTCCATCAGAGTTTATGTGCTAGGGTCTCTCTGCGGTGGTTCCTGTAGTGGGATGCTTATTGATGTTGGATATTTTTTCCGATACCTTCTCAGTGCCTATGGCGATAAATCAAGAATTAATGGCATTTTTACAATGTTCGACGAGAACCATGCTGCGAGACCAGATGCTATGTTTAACATACGTTCAGCCAATTGTTATGCAAGCCTTTCGGAGTTAAATTACTATCATCATCAGGAAACAACTTATGATATAACTTTTCCAGATGGGCGGCAGATTAAGAATATGCGAGAAAAGCCGTTTGATTATACGCTGTTTGTATCGCCCAGCGGAAAAATTGCGGGCAACCAATTCTCAACAGGGGCTGGTGACTTTGATGAACACGGTCTGAACTTGATGGTAGCACTGAATCTTTTTGCTGAATCTGCTGCAGACACAGGTGGAGTGAAAAATGCAATCCGCACCAATTATACAGCTCATGCTGATTTTGGGACCTTAAAACCTGTGAGAGAAGGCGAAATCCGCACAATGATACGATATATGGCGAGTTTTGGATTAACTGCTGTATGGTATCCCAAATATCGCATCGCAAGTGCTGCTGCTTGTTCAATCGGCGAAAAATTATGTAATAACTGGCTAGAATCACACATCCCTCAAGCCACGACTGTAAAAGACGCAGAAACGGAATGGAATCGGATTCTAAACGCGAATATAGATACATTAACCAGCCCAGATGGACAATCATCAATTAAGAGTCGCATTGATACACATCTTGCAAATGCCAGGAAGCAATGGCTCAATACAGAAATCTCATCCAATCAATTAAATCGGAATATGGAGGAGTTTCCAATCGGGGATTCATTCAGAAAGAAATTTGAGCAAGGTGGAGAGTATGTTGAGTTGATGAATATGCAAGTGCCTGAGTGCAAAAAGGCACTTAGCGAGGCGATTGAACAAACTTTGAACAATCAATTAGGAAGTATTGATTTTGAGGGAACGTGGGGCTTGGGCGATGTGAGGATGTTCTTTGAAACGCTTGATAAAAAGATAGAAAACTCTATACAAAATTGCCCTGATCGGATGCCGACTTTAAATTTAGATAAATTGGATTTTTCCCGAATGGAGAGGGCGGATAATAATCTTTGGTTGAAACTTATTTTTCTTCGGGATGATTCGGTTAAAGCACATCGCGATAACATGGTTAAGGGGTATTGTAGTTTGATTATCGGAAGTCCAACAAGTTTCTATGAGTCAGTTCGGAATCATTTCATAAAACCGATTTTACAAGAAATTCGCACCGACCTCGGTTTTGGAGTAACCCCGATGGATGGAGGTGAACCGAACCGTCGTCGAACCATTAAACAGCGATTGGATCAGATAGAAGCGAATCTAAATAACTGCCTTCAGGAATTCAAGAGCGAACGTAATGAAGCTATCAATCCACCAAGATCTGAATGTGTGAAAATTGTTGCGAATAACTCAGAAAATCGAATTGATATAGATGCATCGACACTGAGCCACCAGATCGCCCAATCAGATGAAGGTATTGAATTGCTCCGCGGAGAATCTATGGCTACATTTTTAGGAAAAGAACAGGCAGACATAATCACTCAGATGACTGAAACTTACCGACAACTATCATTAGATCGAATTCAAGTTAATGATGTGGTTACAAAGGCTCAGGAACTTTTAGATTCAGGAAGTTCCGACATCCAGAATCTTGCCGGCCGCTCAAACCCATATCAAATGTTCACCCCTATGTACATACCGTTTGTCGTTGAGGATTCACCAAATATTATCTTCGGACACATAGGGAAGGCTTTAACTGACTTAAACAACAGTTTAAGTGGTAAAGGATTCTTGTTTGAAATAAGTCCCTCTTCTGTGGATCATCTCCTTTTTTTCTATCAAGAGGAAGCAGGTTTTGCCTTAGATGACTTGGTTTCTCACTCAACACTTGCTGATAAATGCCGGCAGACTCCAGGGGAATATGGACATTCAACTCATAAGGATGCCGACTTTTATAACCTTGAGCTATACGACAAAATCCAAAAACTACAACAATGGTGTCGTGCTTTAGGAAGGATCGTTCCTGAAATATGTCAGAAGATAAAAGAAGATGCATTTGCCAGTGTTTTTTTTCAGACTAAGAACGGATATGTTTATGAATATAACGTTGATGGATTATCCGAGCGACTCGACTTGCATAATGATCCGGATGGAATTAAAAGGTTTTCGCAGAAGAAAAATGAAGTTGAGTATAACAAATTTATCAATGCAGTCCGTTCATGTTTCACGCAGCTAAACCGTCAAAAGGTTGAGAAACTTATTGATTCATTGTTGAGGGAAATTCAAGACAACAATGAACACGCAAATATAAGTCAATTTTTCCGTCGGTTTTTAGATGATGTCTACTCTGAGGATGCTTCTATAGATAATACCGGTTCTGACTCAATATCGGGGTCAACCTTTTTCCAGCCACCGCCCCAAATACATCAGAAAACTCCATCCCAAGCATCGGACGACGCACCTTCAACATCATCCCAAGATGTCGGCAACGGAAATGCTACAAACGCACCAGTAGGCTCAGATTCTTATGAAGAAGCTGCTTCCGAGGAAAGCGAGATTGATACTGGATCATTTAACCAAGATAATGCGGGACCACCACAAGACTCACTATCAGAACACAGCACACCAGATGCGACTACAGATGAATATCAGTGGTCTGAGGCAACACCTGAAACGGAACACAGTTCCGCAGAGGACACGACGGGCGAAGAGTCTCCTGCAGAGCAGCAACCACAGCCTAAAACTGATGAACAGGAGAAACAGCCTTCTACAGGATTCTCGGTTAAAGATGTGGATGTGAAACAGACATTGCAGCGTAAAGGCACTCGGAAGAAGGAGTAGCGAGTATGGCTGACCCTATCTGTTCAAAATGCAATGTCGGTTGGGTAATTCATTCGCATGATAAACATTGTGGTTATTGTGGTTGTAAAGTCTTTGATTTCTCGGTGAGATGGGAAAAAGAGCCGTTGATTTACGCAGATAGCGGTGCGAATATCCATGCCTTTGCTATTCTCGTAGAAAACACCGGTGCCTATCCGATTACATTCCATCCGATTCAAACGACAAGGGATGACACAATTCTATTTCCACAAGCGAATGACAGTCCTTTTGAGGTTGAGGCGGGTCAATTCCATGCAGTGCCGATTCAGGTAAAGCCCGCAAAATTAGCACAAAATCCCAAAACCATTACTGTGCGCGCTCAAGATGCTCCATCGAATTTTGAAAGCGAAAAATCACTACGTCTTGAGGCTTCATTACGTCCTGAATTTAAACTGCCCCCAAATCCTATAGAGGTTCGTTATCGGAGAGGAACGAAAAAGGTGACGAAAGACCTCCACCTTGAAGTGCTACAGGGTAAATTTTATATCACCAATATTAAAATCACAGGCGGATCAATTCTTCGCGTTGGTTATTTTGAAAGCCTCCATGAAAAAAACAACGCGTTGAAAAAAGTCCGTTTGGAGATTGACTGCAACCAACTCAGCGACGAAGTAAATGTAGTAAAACTAAGTTTTGAACTCCGTGGCTTTTCCCAACCTATTGACAAACAAGTTCACATCCGAAGAGAGATAGAACCAGAACCGCCAAAACTGTTCGTGCCACCAATGAACCTGGACATCACACAGGATCGCGAGAAAACACATCCCTTAACGCTTGAGAACAGAGGCGAACGTCCGTTGACAATTCGGAATATTGTATTCAACGGTCCTTCCAAATTAGTCCAGCTGCCAAACCTTGAGTTCCCTATAAATATTGAAGGTGGAGAACACCATAATATTGAAATACAGGTTTCTGCCATTGGTATTGATCCCAAAACTTATCCTGTTAACTTTACTATAAACTCCAATTGTGGGGATGATCCAACATATGAAGGGGGCCTGAATGTAAATGTTGAAGAACTGGAAGCGTACCCGCATTACCTCGCTATTGATTTTGGCACAACGAGTTCGTGTTGTGCTTATTTTGGGGCTGAAGATGTTTTCCAACTTATCCAATTGAACAGCGAAGATCCTTTGAATATCATACCTTCCTCAATTATCTATCACAGTCAGCCTACAAATGGGGATGTATACGAAGTTGGTTATGGAGCAGAGACCGCTCGCACGAGCGAAATTGATGGTCCTTACTACATCAGTTCCGTAAAAAGGTGGTTAGGATATAACTGGAGACGCCAATTTCCTAACAATCTGGAATTGCAACCAAGGGATGTAGTTGCTGATATACTCAGACATATTATTCAACGTGCCGAAGAACACTTGGACACTCTCTCAACAAGATCAAGAATTAAAAAATGTGTGATTACCTATCCGACAATGTTTAATAGAAAACAACAAGAAGACATAAAACAGGCGTTTGAAAAAGTCGGGATCACCGATCTTATATTCATTGATGAAGCATCGGCGGCTTCACTCGGGGCTATTTCTCAACGAAGGCAACAAGGCGATTATAGACTGTTGGTTTATGATTTCGGCGGTGGGACTATCGATATCGTTCTTTCACAAGTAACCAATAATGGTCGCGAAATCACAATTGAACCGCTTGCACACGGCGGAAATCCCAAATATGGTGGTGATGATGTAACTCAGGCAATTGTTGACTTTGTGTTGGCTGAATTTGGACAACGAATTGAAAGAGAAAGTTTAAATCTTCGTTATAAGATCCCATACCTAAGTCCGAGAGAAATATGGCAAAGTTTAGGAGATCAAAGAGAGGATAGAGCAAAACTATTTAACACGTCCCGTTTGTATAATGGAGCAGAGGAATTGAAAAAAGAACTAAGCGATGAAGATGAAGCAAACCGTGACTTTCCTTTGAACGTGATTGTTGGAAATGATACCCGCCCGCTTGAAAATCTTACCCGAGGGGACATTAACGTAAGTATTTCAAAAGAACAATTACATTCACTTGTTGCCAATGAATTACGCCAGACCTTTGCTGATATTGACGCTATGATTAGAGAAAATGGTGGACACCTGCCTGAAATCGTGATACTTGCAGGTCAATCATCAAAAATGCCCATGGTTAAGGAGATGATGACAACCCACTTCCAACAGGAATACCAAACCGATGATATTGATATCGAACTCAGCGATTCACCGAAAGAATGCGTCGCAATAGGTGCAGCGCAATACGGTATGACTCACTCATCACCGAGTAGAGTTCGGTTTGAAATTAAAAACTTCCGCAAGACACACGCCAGCATCGGTATAATGCAGTCCGATGGTAGACAACTGGTTTTTGAAGAAATTATTCCCAAAGGAAGGCTTATTCCTGACGAAAGTTTCGGTAGAGTGAATATCCTGCTGAGTGAAGGAGAAACTAATATTGATATTCGTGAACGTTTTAGAACAAATGATGAACTGTCACGCATTGACGATTACACTCTAACGTTACCTGAGAATATACCGAGAGAGGCATTACAGAATGCGTGTTTGAAAATGGCGGTTAAAGAGAATGGGGAAATTAAAGTGGTGGCACTTGTGGATAATCATGAATATGAATCTACAGTTGAGAGGAGAGAGCCAGAATTTGTAAATGAAATTTGAATATACAATAGGATGCCAATGTCAAAACGCGTATGCATCATCAATCTATCAGCACCTGAAATTCAGGTAGTTGTTTTAGTTGACAATCAACTAAAAGACATCAATCTCAGTCTACCATGGGAGATCGGTTTTCGTCAGGAAAACAAAGACACATTAGTTCCCTGTTTTGGAGAAGCATTTGAACGTCTCAGCTCAAACCATCCGGTGGAAGTTCGGTTTCCCAATTTAGACACGCATTTCAAGGAAATCACAGATGAAAAAACCTTGGAATGTTTATTTACTGCATTTCTTGAAGAAATTTTTCATCGGCAGCTACCACAGCATGGATATCCAATTGAAGCGATGTCGGTATACGCGATTACGCCGTATCAGTGGAAACCTATACATCGCCGGCAGCTCAGAAAAACATTCAAGCGTTTAAAAAGTGATGTATCGGTACCATTTCTCAAGACATCAAACGTGACACTGCGGAGTGTGCTCAGTCAAACACTATGTATTTCGGTATATTATCAGAAGGCGTGGGCGAATATACTCGCTGACGCAAACAAATGCCATCTGTTTCTGGTAGATTTTGCGCAGAATGATTTTGTAGTTTATCGGACGAATTGTAGTCAATTGGAGAGTAGTGTTATAATAGAGTTGACCGATATACTGCGGTTTATTGACTTCTTCGTAGATACAGATGAAAAGGTTTCAGATGTGCAAAAGATGTTGCAACAGGTTGTGGACGAGCAACACGTTGTAGTCGGTTTTTCTGGCAGAATTGACGATACTGCTCTAAAATTCATTGAATTGTTGCAAGCGCGCTGCAGCGCAACATTTCTTGACCCACAGGAAACCGCAACGCTCTTGGGCGGGGCAGAATTGGTGCGGCAATTTGAAGAGAAAAATCTTGAAAAACCGCTCCATTTTGTCTATCATTTCTGCTTCGGGGTGCGTTTACCTGATGGAAAAAAGGTTGAACTTGTCCCGAATACATGGACACCGCCCTATCACCGGAAAAAAGCCTTTCGCGTCACGGGTGATGTTACAGAATTCGATGTTCATCTTTACTGTGGTTTATCTATGACAGAAAACAGTGATGTGTTTCATCTTGCTACGCTTAAAATTGTCCCGCAGGAGAATAAAAAGTATACATTAAACAGTCCAATGGAATTTATACTTTCTGTTACCTTGAATGATGCTACGCATGGCACATTTGCTTTACATCTCCCAAATTCACAAGAGACGAGATCGGTTGAATTTACCGTGCCAGTTTTGATGGATTAAGACAAAACTTGCTTGTAGTAGCACAATTCATTGCGCTTCTTTATGAGGGAAAAAATGAAAATACATCAATTCAGATATGTTCTATTTTTATTGGCACTGATACTTGTTGGAGTAACCCCCCTTGTGTATTCACAGGACGCTTCGGAACAGTCAAACGACGAACCGAGTCTTGTTGAGCAGCCCTCTGAAACACTAAACCCTTTAGAGTCTCATGTCAACTCCTTAGAAAAACAAATCACGGAATTGAAACATGAGCTCTCTGCCTTACAAGATTCGTTAGACAATCCGTTCCAAACTTATGCTATGATTTTTGGTGCAATCATCGTCCTAACAATTGTGGTAATGTTTTTTCTAAGTATGCGGAAAATTCGTCAGCTGCAAAACGAATTTGAAAATAGCGAACGAGGGTGGCAGAATAGATTGAACGAAATCAATCAACGTTGGGAGGGGCAATTAAAACATATTCGTCGACAAGGCAAAGACAATACTGAAAAAATAGAGGAAACAGTATCAAACTATTCCCAACTTCACGATGAACAGAAAAATTTCCAGAACGCTTTATCTAAACTCGGAAACCGTTTAGATGGTTTTGAGCTTACATTAATGAATTTGGATTTGGACAAAGTGCCAGATGAAACTGTTGATGAACAACTGCAATTGGAGGGGATTAGCCAAGAAACGCGAACGCAAGTTGAGTCATTAGTCCAGACATACGAAAATGGAGAACCAATTGATTGGATTGATATTGAAGATCCAACCCCCAGTCAAACTACATTGCAGATATTGAATTGGATGGCGCGCTCAATAGAGGATTGGGAAGATGATTTAGAACAATCTGGCACCGCGAACCCAGAGCTCATTCAAACGCTTGGATATGGGAATCAGGTTATTAAAGACAAACTGAAAGAGATTCGTGGACCGGCACCACCTGTGCCAGAACCTCCTGAATTGGAAACTGATGTCAATACAGATGCGGCGTATAACGAATTCCAAAATAAGTGTATCGCTTATGTGTCGCGTTATGAAGGGCTTCTGATTGGACTTCAACTGGGATGTGAAATAGAAGCGAAAGAATATGACCAGTTCATTCCGCATTTCGTTAAAGATAGGCTATTCAATAGTGTAGCAAGATTTGTCAAATCTGCCCAACTGCCTGAACAATTGGATGAATATTTACGGCTTGTGGGCTACGAAGTTGTTCCTATAGAGATAGGCAAAACGCAAGCGGATGCCCGTATACATGAGATTCAAAGTTCACAGCAGACCAATGACGAGCCTGGAACTGTTGTTGAGGTCATTTTACCCGGATTGCAGCGAATAGATAACGGTGAAATCATACAGAAACCGGTAGTGATTCGTGGAGAGTAACTGCATGAGACAGGAAATGATAAAACTTGGTGCTATTGACAATAGAGACACTTCATCACACTCGGGTAAAATCGGAGATATTAATATTTCACTCCAGTCAGACAGTGATCAAGTAATTCTCATATTGGAAAACTGTGGGGATAACCAAGAACGGATTTTTATTCACTGTCGGAAAGCCAGTAACAGTGGCACGGTTTTAATGGAGTGTGTTCAGCTATTTAGTGGCGAGACGCATACCTTGAAATTGCCTGAAGGATTTATGAAATGGATAGAATTCTATTGTCGCCTTGACGGTAGAAAACAGAGTTCAACTTCTGATTTGGATTTAAAGGAATTACTAAATGAAACAGAAAAAGAAGTGATTACTAAGTCCCCACAGGTTGAAATCAAATCGCCAGTTGCAAAACAAGAAACAGAATACCACCCGAAGATTACTATACCCAAGGAAACAGAACCTGAAAAGGAAACAGACAACACACAAATACAAATTTCAACCGATATTCGGCAAGAAACAGAGACGACTTATCTGGATAAAACGGAACATGAGATTGGATTAGAGGAAGTTACCCAAGATGACAAACTGATCGAATTTGTTGAAAATGAAAATATCACGTTAACTGAAGAAGAACCGATAATTGTAAACCAGATAGAACATACTATACGGGATTGGATAACTGAATTAGAACAATCCTACGCAGCAAATCGGGATCTCGTTCAAACGTTGCGGTATTCAGAGCAAGCCTTCAAAGAAAAATTGAAAACCATTACCGAGTGTGAACAAGAAAACTCAGAAGAATACGACCAATTCATATCGCAATTTATCAAAGATAGACTATTCAACGGTGTAGCAAGGTTTACTGCATCTGACCAACTGCCTGAACAATTAGAGCAGTGCCTACAACTCGTTGGTTATGAAGTCGTCCCGATTGAGATAGGCAAAACGCAAGCGGATGCCCGTGTACATGACATTCAAGGCTCACGGCAAACCAATGGAGAATGTGGAACTGTTGTTGAGGTTATTTTACCAGGTCTTAGGCGTGTAGCAGATGGTGAAATCATACAGAAGCCGGTAGTAATACGCGGAGAATAGAACATGTCCATCAGACTCCTTATCGTTCTGCTTGTCACTGGACTGCTTATCAATGCAGATGCTATTGCAAATGATGCCCTCAGTTTTGTCAGGATTGTAGAGGGTATAGCACAACAACGCCCTCCCAATACTCGCCAGACAATCGGGCGGCGGTATGTGTGGAACTTTAAGGGTAAACCCTACACTGTCCTGATGACAATTGATCTGGAAAAGTATAATTCATACTCCGGCAAAGAACGCTACGATATTCCCAAATTGGTCGAAGAGGGTAGAACAACGATCGGCAATCTGACGCGTGAGTTTCAACGCATCTTCAAGCAAAATCGCAACTGGAAACGGCAGGATCACGTTGATTTCGTCTTAAGTTTTGTCCAATCCTTACCATATACCCTTGATGATGTAACGACAGGTTATGATGAATTTAGACGATATGCCGTTGAAACGTTGATTGAAGGGGGCGGCGACTGCGAAGATACAACGATCTTGGTGGGGGCTATTCTGCGCGGATTAGGAGAAGAGACTGCCCTGATTTTTACGCCTGGACACATTGCGATTGGTGTCAGTGGAGACTTCACAGGATCATCGTTGACCTACAACGGCATAAAGTACTTCTATTGTGAAACGACTGGGACGGGTTGGACTGTTGGCGCACTCCCTGCGTCTGTCGGAAAAACTGTAGAGGCAATTGTCCCGTTAAGCCCTTCTAAAGTGGGACCCGCACCGAAACCTGACAAGGTAACGACACCCACACCAGAGACAGAACCAACACCCGTTATACCGGAGCCTACACTGGAAACACCACCTATCCAACCAAAGCCTGAACCCGTGAAACCGAAACCTGAACCTGAAAAGCCTAAACCTAATAAGAAGGATGCCTCAAAGACAAATAGTGCAGTGGGTATGGTAATTGCAACGCTCTTTATTCTCATTGGTTTGGGAATACCGATTGCGTATGTAGTTTACCGTTTCGTCTTCGCGGACGATGATGACGATTGGCACGATGATAATACACAATATGATGATACACAGGAATCAAAAAGTCCGTTAGATTGGTAGTTATTTGTAAGTTGCGTAGAGCAATAGGGAACCTGCACGCCTTGAGGCATAGGTTTATGATTAATCATCTAAAAAACATTCATAGTTTGCTATACCTACCCATGGCACCGGAATCGGAAGAACCTCCATTCAAAGTTACCCCGATTAATGAACCGTACCTTTATACTGATGCGAACATCTATTTAGATACGTTTGATAATCCGAACCAATCTGTAAAGGTGATGGTATCAAATGTTGGCGGTGGCAAGTTAGATGTAGAACGAATTAGTATTCCTCGTGTATATGGAGAGTGGATAAAGAGGGCACAAGGATCGAAACGGGCTACACTTACACCGACATCGGAACCAGTAGAGCTTGAACTGGAACTTTTACTAAAAGCACTACCGAATCCTTCATCCGTGAATACAGCAGAACTGAACGTCATTTCCAATTCAAAACGAAAAACGTTTAGCAAGATATTATTAGGTGTTCATCCCCCAGACAATCAATCTACACATTTGATACTTCCCGAATATATCAACTTTGGTGAAATAACTGTCTATAAAGTCTCAATTGCTGATAGTCGTGAAGATGCGGTGGCACCGACAGCCGAATTTCTACTTGTCGGAGATTTTATACTTTACCCACCAACCCATCTTGAGATTAGACAAAAAGACGAATCCGCTTTTGATGCAAAGATAATCACATCAAAAGGTGAATTGTCTTATGAATTAGATTTGCAGAAACCAGGGGTCGTAATGCCGCGACAAGAAAAGACTGGGATTACACTAAAATATTTCCAACAAACCATTCCAGTTCCGAATGTTAACCGACACAAGTCATCAACGCAAATTTCAACATCGGATTCGGGTCGGTTAGTTGCACCGACTCAAATCCAAACTAACGGATATGATACGACAGATTTACCTATTTCTGTAAACATTGAAAAACTGAAACCGGGGCGTAATGTTTCGGAACTTGGTGTGGCGGATAAAAAAATATCAGTGTGGGCCTGGTATAAAATTGCCAAAGAAACGGCGTTGGTGTTAGACAAAGAACAGCCGGATATCCACTATGTTGAAGTTTTCGATAAGCAAGAAACACCTTTGCCGATCACTGTCGCATCAACAGAGGAACCGTATCAATCCGTGATGATTTTTGAGGATTTAGATTTTCAATTTCCATTGACAGGTGAGGAGCGGATCGGTTATCTCATGGGTGATTTTAATCAATGGACACCGCGTACACTGTTTTTTGAAAAAAGAGATGACGGCTTCGGTATTACACTGAGCGTTTCTGAAGGAATGTACCTTTATCGTGCCGAAATTGATGGGGAAATGCGGCTTGACCCTGCGCGGTTATACGAGATAGTCTGCTGTCAGCACGGAGTTGCATCCAAAATACAGATCAATAGTATTGAACAAAAGGTAACACTGCAAAACAGGTCTAAACAGAAGATAGGGCTTAAACTTCAATCTCTGACTGACTGGATGCGTATTAAACCTGAGACGCTTGTGCTTCCTGCAAGAAAAAAACGAGAAGTAACTGCAATAATCCAACCCGAATGCCTCTTACCGGGGCTCAATTTGGGATGGATACGGCTGGAATCTGAAAGGAAACCTATAAGGTCGTTTCTTGCTCCTATTTATGCTATCGGGGTGACAAATGGGGCTGTTCCAATTCTCCGAGATGAGGAATTGGTTTTTCCGCAAATTGAACAAGGCAAAGTAGAGCGTATTCCGCTTACGCTGGACATCGTTGGTAAAGGCGAACTGAAGGGGCAAGTGCAGCCGTCTACTGTCTTACGTTTTGTAGAAGGAGATCTGCGTGTTCAAAACGAAACAGCATTTGAACCGATGACAGCTGCACCGCTTGTTCAAGTGTTGAGTGAAAAACCTTCTAATGCCTATCGTAAACAGATCCGTGCGTCCCTGGTTACGGACTGCTATCTCGCGAACCGTCGCGTGTATCGCTTCAATGCTAAATATGATATGGTCCACCTTGTTTCAGACCCACCGGCACTCTATTTTCCCAAAGTGTTTATGTTTGATGATCCACAGTATGCTGGTATTACGATAAAACGTAGTGATGGTAAAGGCAACGTTGTGTGTAGCGTAGAAATACCCGATACGTTAAAACAGACAGGATTATTGAAGGTCGACGATAGTGCTGAAGCAAATATATCTGAACGCTGTGAACTTGTGCTTAATCCGCAGGCTGCCAAAGATATTGGACGCGTTTCTGAGAGTTTACACCTTCAGGACAAAAAATCTGGTATGTCACTTCCAATTCAATTTGCGGTAGATTTTATCGGAGGTCAAGCAAGGATTGATGTTAACACTCAGATACAGCGCACCAATCTACCATCTGGTGGTATACCGTTAGTGGTTACCAATGTCGGTGAAACTGAGTTGCGGATATTTGAGGTGCGTTTTAAAAATCTGCGGTTTTACCTCTCATCACATCTGACTTCGCAGCAGCGCACACTCCGCCCTGGTGAATCTATTGAGAGGCTTATAAAATTGAGGAAAACATTAAGTTTACTGGGGAAAACAACAGTTCGGGATACGCTTATTATTCGACTCAATGATCCACAATTTCCCAAGGGGATCTTTGAAAAGGAAATCCAGGGACGTTTTCTCGGTTTTAGACGTTAGTGTAAAACATTGTGGCTCATATAAAAATTTGATGCAAATTTTGGAAATGGTTTAGACTTTGGTGTCCTGAAGCACCAAATCCGAAACCCAAGCCAACACTAAGTCAAAGAGTCGCCTCGGCACTGTGATTGTTATTCTTTTTCTTCTCATCGGTCTTGGCATTTCTACTGTGTATTTCCTGCACCGAGCTTTCAAAGAACAGCGTGAATACTAACGTGAGTTTGAAACAAGTCCCTTCTCGCTTGAAGCAACAAAGAAGTATTTCCACCGAAACCTCGCGGCGAAAGCCGGTTTGCAAGATGCAAAAGAAGAAAATTGACGCGAAGATTGCCGAGAGATTGTTGGAATAAGGCGTTTGTTGCAACGTCGGTAGTGCTGACTTGAACCGATCACTATATCGTGATGAAAACGACCTATTCCAGCGGGTTTCAGAATTTCTCTTGGCATAGTCCTCCAATTTGTGGTACAATTTTCTTGGGTAGACAACAACGCATTATTTTTTTATGAATACAAAATCAGAACTTCGCGTTGTCTTTTTCCGCACAGACCGAGGGAATGATCCTGTCCGAGACTGGTTGGAAGGTCTTGGAGAAAGGGATGAAATGATAATTGACACTGATATAACAGTTGTAGCGGAAAATTGGTCCTCGGTATTGGGAACGAGCCTCGGAAAAAAACTGCAAGGCGAAGAAGGTCTGTGGGAAATTCGCAGCCGCATCAGCGGCGGAAAGCGTATCGCGCGAGTTTTGTTTACTGTTGAAGCCGGTGAAATAATTCTCTTGCACGGTTTTGTCAAAAAGTCTCAACGCACACCGCGAAAAGATTTACGTATAGCACGAAGACGAAATAGACTATGGAAAGGGAGGGCTGACTAAATGAATAAGTATCGCGGTAGTAATTTTGAGGATTATCTTAAAGAGAAGGGGATATCTGAGGAAGTTTCGGCACGTGCGAAAAAGCAGTGGAAGACTTTACGCGCTGAGGTATCGGTTGTGCCAGAAGATACTAATAAGTCCCCAGGCGATCCACCTCAACAGCGTAATGGTTTTTTTCATCGACTCCGCCGTGGTGTTAATCACTTGTTTTCACAATTAGGGCTACATCGGGAATAAAATAATGGAAATTGCTATAGCTTATCTCACTTAAATAGTTGGAAATAGCGGCGGACTGGTAGACACTACCAGTCCGTTTTTTGAGTCAAGGCGCACAGACAGCAGTCGATTTCAGGTCAAAAATTTGACTTTTCGCAGTGTTTATGGTATACTTTAACGTGGCAATTGTCTGAAGTACACAAGCAGAACGAAAATGAAAATCGCTAAAAATCTGACAGACCTCATCGGGAATACGCCGACGATTCGCCTGAATGCCTTGCCCGGTAAGGACGATGCGACGATCTTCGCAAAATTGGAGGCTTACAATCCGGGCGGCAGTATCAAGGATCGGATTAGTTATGCGATGGTCGTTGATGCTGAAGAACGCGGCATCCTCAGAAAAGGGGATACCATCGTTGAACCTACCGCTGGTAATACGGGTTTGGGGCTTTCTATTGTCGGGATCGCGAGAGGCTATCCTGTCACTTTGACGATGCCAGAAAATGTGAGCCGCGAAAAATATGAACTCCTCTCTGCCTTCGGTGCAAAAATTGTGCTGACCCCGGAGCACGGCGGTATGGCAAGTGCGATCTGGGAGGCGGAGAGAATCGTCCGACAGAACCCGCGGCACTATATGCCGAACCAGTTCACAAACCCCGCAAACCCCGAAATTCATCGCCGTACGACAGCAGTCGAAATTCTCAAGGCAATCGGTACTGACATCGATTTTTGCGTTATAGGGGTCGGCACAGGCGGCACACTGACAGGGGTTGGAGAAGTCCTGAAGACAGCGTGCCCGAATGTGAAAGTGGTTGCTGTGGAGCCGCGTGTTTCGGCAGTGCTTTCCGGTGGGAAACCGGGGCCTACCCGGATTGATGGACTCGGCGCAGGGATGATTCCTGAAGTGCTCAATGTAGATGTCATTGACGAAGTCATCACAGTCTCCGAAAAAGAGGCTTACGAAATGATGAAGTCAATTTCAACAGCCGAGGGATTGTTGGTCGGGATGTCGTCCGGTGCAAATGTCTATGCCGCGTTACAGGTCGCAAAGGCGCAGGGACCCGATAAAACAGTTGTTACCATTCTCCCCGACACCGGGGAACGCTATTTCAGTTTAAGTCGTTATTTTGAAATCGAATCAGACATCATGGATACGCTTCCGTAGGTTTTTAACTAAGGGAACAGCATCAAAAAATTGAACTATCCAGTAGATCAGGCTCTCTGCCAAGAAGTTCTGTTGACGGAGAGTCCCCAAGAAATTCTTTTCTCTCTCTTTAAACGGTTCAAAGCGCGCGCCGCAATTGTCACAAGTGGACAACTTTCGGGGATGGTGATGATTCACATGGCTGCTGAAAACGGGTTGCCGTTCCGTGTCTGCACGCTCGACACCCTGCGTCTCTTCCCAGAAACTTATGACTTCTTCGAGAAGGTAGAATCGCGTTATGGTATCCAAATCGAACAGGTTCAACCCGACCCACAAGAAGTTCAAGAGATGGTCGCACAACACGGCGAATACCTGTTTTTTGACAGTAAGTCGAAACAAGAACACTGTTGTAACATCCGGAAGGTCCGCCCGATGCAACGACTGTTGGAAACTTTAGATGTCTGGATAACCGGTATACGGCACGATCAGTCCGATGCAAGAAAACAACACCGAAAGGCAGAAATCATATCATCCACGACACATCCAGTGCTGAAGGTGAGTCCACTGATTCAGTGGAGTGCCGATGACGTATGGCAGTTTGTCCGTGAAAACGAAATCCCTGTGAATCCGTTGCTTGAAGCAGACAACCAAGGTCACTATTATGAATCAATCGGATGTGTCATCTGCACGACACCCATAAAACCAGGAGAACCGAATCGCGCGGGACGGTGGCGCTGGCAAAACGCGACCCCTGCATTAGAAAACGCTGACGCAGATGAAAACGCGAAAGAGTGTGGATTACACTATTCGATTTAATGGTTATCGGTTATAAGTTATAAGTTATAAGTTAAGAGGATCCTTGGAACAGTTTCGTTCCCTGTGAAAGTTTCCACAGAAAACCTCTTTAACTGTTAACCAAAAGGGTTTTCGCAGAAAAACCGAACTGATAACTTATAACTATATTATAGTTTGGACAATTTCTATCAGGAGCATGACCTGTTTTTACAGCGTTTCTAATTTTTCTGAAAGTTCCTTACATAAACCTAACTCGAAGAAAAATAAACTTAGATGTACCAACGAGCAGCCCCAGCGGGACGATATGTCTATAGAAACGACCTACCCCCAGGATATAAGCCCCAGCGGGGCGATATGTGTATTCCACTAAAAAATTGTCCAAACTTTAGTAGGTATTAATATATGGAGTAAAAAATGAATAAATCGGAAGGGTTCTGGGATAAAGCTTCAAAAAACTATGACAAGACAGAGGAGCGTTTTGAATATATTCATAAAAAGAGTAGAGAGAATACTAAAGAATATCTCAATATTAGCGATATTGTTTTGGATTATGGATGTGGGACAGGCACAACAGCCTGTGAACTTGCCAATCAGGTGAAAGAGATTCATGCTCTTGATACATCATCCAAAATGATTGAACTTGCCAAAAAGAAAGCAGCTATGAGTGCAGTTGAGAATGTAAATTTCGTGCAAACGGATATATTTGATAAAAGATATAAAAAAGAATCGTTTGATGTGATTCTGGCTTTCAATATGTTACATACTATAGGAGATGTGCATAAGATTATGCAGAGAATATATGAATTGCTAAAGCCTAAAGGATTATTTATTTCTGTAACACCTTGCCTACAGGAGGAGATGTCATTTTTAGTTAGTGTGCAGATTCAACTTGTTCGGCTATTGACTAAAACTGGAATAATTCCAATTCCTATAAGAAGACTTAGAAGCCCCGAATTAGACGATTTAATGGCAAAAGGGAATTTTCAAACTATAGAAACTGAAAAGATATATAAAGGAGCATCTAGTTATTTTATTGTAACAAAAAAGATACACAAAACATAACTAATCACTCCAGCGGACGGTAAACCGCGCAAAAATACTGATTTCAGAAGCTGTAAAATTAGTTCCAGTATCAAAGTCCACCTTGTATCGGCACGTTCAAGAAAACAAGTTCTCATGGGACAAAGACGAACGAGGGCGTAAGGTGGTAGACCCCGCTGAGTTAGAGCGATTTTACGGGCATCTAAGAAACTCCGATAATCTCAGTGATAATTCTCAGGGAGACTCGCCGAGACAAAATGATAGTCTTGAGACAATAGCGATTTTACAGGTAGAGAACGCCAATTTGAAGGAACAAATTGGGGACTTGCGTAAGGACAAGCAAGACCTAAAAGAAGAAAGGGATAAATTACTTGTTGTTCTCAAGAACCAGACCCTGATGTTAGAAGATAAGCGCGGAGAAGTTCCCCCGCCCGAAAAATCCGCTGAATTATCGAATCCAAAATCAGCAAACGCTAGTGCGAAAATGATAAATTTCTATTTTGTAGCCTACAGCATCATCACTGTTGCGTTTTTGCTGTTTCAATTTATTTTTTAGTATAACTATAAAAAAGGAGAAAATTTATTCCATGGCTGTAATAGTCCGTATTCCAACCCCGCTGAGACGCTTAACGCAAAACATGGCGGAAGTTGAGACAGAAGGTGCCAATATTGAAGGCATTATTGAAAATCTTGAAACAAACTATCCAGGGATGAAAGAACGTCTCTGTGATGAAGGCGGAAATATCCGTCGGTTTGTAAATATTTATCTTAATGATGAAGACATCCGCTTCCTTGACGGAAAAGAGACCGTTGTTGCAGACGGTGCCGAAATCTCGATTATTCCGGCAATTGCTGGCGGAAGCGATCTGTCTTAATGGCTGTCGGCTGTCAGAGGAATAGTTGTCAGTTTGCTTCGCAGTGAGAATACGATTTTCTCTCACTGCGAGGCATGAAAAATCTTTCAGTTTTAACCATCAACTCGTGCCTTAACATTTATAACGGAGTCGAGTTGATGGTTAAAGAAAGAGACCTTTGGACTATCAAAAGCCTCTTGTAACTGAAAACTGATAACTGGTAACTAACAAAAACTGATGCTTGTAAAACCAGAAACTCTCAGCCAAATTTGTGACCACGCCAAATCGGAGTTTCCCGATGAATGCTGCGGTGCCATTTTGAGTGATGGAACGCAGGAATTTGTCTGGAAATGTCGAAATATACAAAACGAATTGCATCAGGAAGATCCTGACAGATATCCGCGTGATGCGCGTACGGCGTACGTAATACATCCTGATGACTTATTCAAGGTTACCAAAGCATCTGAAACACAGCAGATTAAGGCGTTCTACCATTCACACCCGAATCACGAAGCGTATTTTTCGGAGAAAGACAAAGCAGATGCGACGATGTGGGATGAACCCACCTATCCGGGTACCACTTATCTGGTGATCTCCGTTTACGGCACTGAGATACGCGCCGTGAAGGCTTTCGTGTGGGACGCAACGGCGCGAGATTTTATTGAGGTTGAGGGACCGCTTGGGGAAACTTAACACCATCGGTTGATTTTCTCCAATCTTCAAATGATGCCATTAAAAAGCACAGTGAGTTTGTGCTTGTATTGAGGCAAGAACCATGCATCGCTGGCGAGTCTACCTTCAGCAATTTATGCCGGACATGCGCGTTGTCAAAACCCCTGCCCTCAAGCCCTGCATTGGGCTCCTCACTTTTTCCGCCGCTTCCCTCGCAATCGCCTTAGGGATAACCCTCCAAAAATATATCACTTTTGAATACCACTCAAACGCCAGTGTCGTCGGTTGGCTCAGTGTTAACGCGTACCCGAAACAACAGGAATACTTTTTCTATCTGCTGGCACTGCTCGGTATCCCCATAGCAATATGCCTGTATTGGTTCGGGTGGTGGGTCTATTCGCGTTGGTGTGCCAAATTAACTGCACAACCGATTGCGCGCGTGCTTAAAGCGAACGCATTGGCATCAATACCGTTATGGCTCTGTTGGTTACAAGTCTATTACATCGGGCAACGCACGCTAATAGGTTTACTCTTGCCGGTCAGTTTATCTATTCTGCTCAAATTGGTGCTACTGTATAAGCGGTACTTCCCTACGTTGTGGAATTCAGATGTTTCCGATGATACAAATCTCGCCAGCGAAAAGGAAGGCGTTTCTGCTTCTGCAAGCTATAGAACCACAAAGATTTGGCGTGGCGGACTTGAATACATTATCCTTCCAATTTTTATCTATCTGCTTACCTACTCCGGGAGTATCCACGGCAACATAGATCTATTCCACGAAGGTGAGCGGCTCGCGCCTCTCAATGAAATGCTACGCGGCGGCGTGCCGTTCCGGGATATCTATATCCAGCACGGACTTTTCCAAAACGCTTATTTAGCATGGGTTGGCGGCCAACTCTTTGAACCGACCTTATTCGGTGTGCGTTTAATGGAAGATCTGTTGGGTCCACTCGGCTATGTTGCGCTCTACGTGCTCGGTTTACAAGTGTTCCGAAGCAGATTTTTGGCTGCCTTCATTTGTGTACTTATCGCTTCTGGAACCGGATTCTGGGTATCCCCACGGCATAGTCTCGGCTTAATTAGTTTCGCCTTCGTAGCGAATTCCCTTACGCACTTCCGAGGGACTCACACGAACAAGGTCCCTACGTTTGTATGGAAATTGCTCCTTGCAGGACTTTCCACAAGTTTGGCATTCTGGTATAGCACTGAAATTGGGCTTTACACGCTGGGTGCTATCGGATTGTTTCTGGTTATATATGTGTTACAAGGCGGTTTTAGAACAGAGCGTGGAAGCGGGCAAAGCCAATCGGAAAGAAATAGGAGAGAATATCTGATACCCTTAATCAGTTATGGTTGTGGGGTGTTACTTGGTTTTCTCTCGGTAGGCATCTATTTTTTCTCCCACGGTGCTTTGGACGATGTAATTTGGAATTCTTATATCCAGTGTCGCTATCAACTTGCAACGTGGGGACTCGCTTTCCCGTCCCTATCAAAAACACTTACGCTATTGTCGTCGGAAGGTTGGCACGCCTTTATCTTCAGTGAAGGGTTTCCATGGTATCTACCGATCTGCATCTTTTTGATGATCGCGGCTTACCTGACATACCGAGGGCTATCTGGTACGCATTCAGCCAACACGATGAAACTCCTTCTCTTACTCCTCGGCGGTATTGCCTTTTTTCGGACAGCGTTGGGGCGTTCAGACGGTGGACACCTGATTTATGGTGCCACTTTCTTATGGCTGCTCTGTTTAATTCCGTTAGAAGGTGGTATTATCGGAATGTGCCGTGTTGGCTTATCGTCTCTAAGAGGTGAAAGACCTTGGCATACCGCGTTGAAGGCAGCATGGGTACTCATTCCGACAGTTATATTCTGTTGGTATGTTGGTGAGGCGCATCATCCGTTGGCGGGTTTCAATGAGAAATGGCAACGGTTGCGTCAGAATCCGTTCAAGCAAAACACTGTATCGCAGGCGTTAGTGCGTGCTGGTGCAGTAGATATCCCGGACGATCAGGTTGAACAGATTCAAAAGGTCGTCGCTTATATTAAGGAAAACACGGCAGAGAACGAAAAGATTTTCGACTTTACGAGTCAGGGTGCCTACTATTTCTTTGCGAATCGACCCGGCGTCTCCCGATTCCATCAGGTCTCGTACGCATCAACACCTGCAATGCAGCAAGAAGTTATTGAGGCTCTTGAACGAGACGAAACGCGTTTGGTGATCTTTAAAACTGGAGGTTGGTTTGATGCTGTTGACGGTATTCCTGTTGAGGAGCGACATCCCTTGATTGCAGCATATCTACAAGAAAACTACGAACTCGCGATAGACATCAATGACACAGAGATATTGATGCGGAAATAACTATTTTTGCTGCTCAATGAAGATCCGGTAGATGTCCTCAAAAAGTCTGACATCAGTAAGCGTATCTTCGGCTGAAGAACGGAAGGGTTCATCGTTACGGACATTCGCGATGAAGTATTCTGCCTCCCTGTGATATGCCCATGTCCAACTCGGTCTCGGTATCGGACGTGTAATTTCCTGTTCTTCGCCAGCGCGATAGATTTCAACCTCTGCGGGTGTATTCTTTAAAAGCAACGGCGGTGCCCACGTGTGAATCCATCCATTCTGAAAATAGATTTGACTATGCTCATCCCAACGATAGTGCGAAACGTGTCCTGTTTCCAATGTTACACGGATGCCATCCATATCGAAGATGACAACACCGGAATATCCGTTCGCATCTAAATCAACGACTTTGACAGTAACTTTGTCACCTGCATCAAGGAACCAACGCATCAGATTGATATTGTGTGTATACTGCTGGAGGTATCCCAAATAGGAACCACGATACTGCTCTGGTATCCATTCTGGGGTTTTGACGGGCGCGCTCGGTTTGGGTTCGTCGGTTCCGTCCATGTGGGTATCAAGATTGCAGACCCAATCCCCACCGAAGCCGTGATTTCTGGCATAAGTCAGACGTCCGAGTTCGTCGGTCTCTCGGAATTGTGCTATTTTCGCCTTGACGATCTCATTTCCAGCATCGTAGCGTTTCATGTAGCCGACCATCAACTTTTTACCAGACTTCTGCGATGCCGCCACGATAGCCTCAGCCTGTTCGGTGGAGACAGCCATCGGTTTCTCCATGAAGACGTGTTTACCAGCCAAGAGTAAGTCTTTTGCGATTTCGCCTTGTAATGCGAAGTCAGCGGAGACTGCCACCGCTTCAATATCGGCGTTTTGTGCGAGTTCACCGTGATCGCTATAAAGTTGCGGGATACCGAAACGATTTTGGACTGTTTTTCCGAGTTCGGAACGTACTTCCGCAAGGCCGATGAGTTCACATTCCGGGATGCTCACAAAATTCGGGATATGGACCTTCTGAGCCATGAATCCACAGCCGATATAACCGAGTCGAATTTTTTCCATATTTTTCTATTTCCTTTAGCCACTAAGACAACTGGCGTGATTCGATTTGTTCAACCGCCGATTTGGCACCTTCGCGAACGAGTGCAGACGCATCGTCTCGGGCGAGCTGCTTGAGTTTGCCGAGGCTGAGACTGGCTTCCAGTTTACCGAGAGCGACAGCGACGAAGTAACGCACATCGGCATCTTCGTCATCTAACGCTTCGAGTAGCGCGTTTGAATCCATCTTCGTGGCGAGATGCCGATCGGCATCACCCATATTAATCAACGCTTGTGCGGCGATCCGCCGCGAATGGACATCTCCGTGCCGAAGGGAGGTGAGGAGTTCATCATTGCCTTTCGGAATAACGCTGAGGTTATCCCAGTCACAATCCAAGCAGAACCATGAATTTCCATCCAACCGTCGGAGATTTGTATTTTCGCACGAGGGGCATTCCTCAAATTCCTGTTGTTGACGCATGATTTTGTCCATTGTCCTTGGTTACGGCACACAGAGTGTGCCTCCTGCTTTAGGCTACGGTACATGAAGCGTGTCTACTACTTTAAGTCGCGACTTCGTCAATTGCTGGATTTCCTTCCATTTCCGGTAGATCGCGCCAAATTTCAGGACCCTCTGGCTTGAAATTAATCGTCGCGATGAACTGCATGCCGTGATAGAAGTTGATTTTGAATTTACCGCCTCCGAAATTTTGTCTGAGATACTTCAAGGGGGTTTCAATCAACGGACCCATTTCGTCTGCATGATAGAACGCAAGTGCTTTAAATCGCACTGTATTGCCCACCGGTTCCTGCACGAGGAGCTGCGCTGAAGTGGCAGGAAAGAGTACTTGAAAGGCTTCCCAAAGATCAGCAACGGTAGGATTCGGGTTGCCGATCCGCTTTTTGAAGTCATTCTCAAGATATTCCGAGAAGGTGTTGAAAACCCAGTCCATAGCGAATAGTTACCAGTTGTCAGTACGGTTTTTCTCCGAAAAACCTTTCAGTTGTCAGTTACTTCGCTTATAAATGAAAACATTGGTAAATATACTATATGTCCTCTTAACTGATAACTGACAACTATTATATCGGTGCCTTTAAGAAGTCCTTCCAATCAAAATTAGGCAGAGGGAACTCCTCTGTGGCTTTACATTGTCAAAATGTAGCGGCTTTCTCGAAAAACTCAATATCTACACGTTCGATCCCCGCCTCCCGCGCATTTTCAGCGACACGCTGGACGACCATCTCGCGGACAAACGGGATCGGTATCCGTTTAACCCGATGCTCAACTTCCTCCGTACATGGCACTGTGGTGTTGTCAAGGTAGGGACCGTCCTGAAGTACGGCTGCATCGGGATGGTCACATGTTTCCGGTACGAGTTGCTGTAACCGCATTGAGACGTAATTGGTCACCCACTGCTTGAACGCTTCCGTCTGCTCGATATCTGCCGCATTAACAGCGGAAGGCTGATCTAATTTCTCGTTGATGCTAACGAGCAGGTTTTCGACGCGTGTCAGGCGTTCTTCTACATCTGTAAGCCGTTCGTTTGCATTATTTTGTTCGTTCATTCTTTCTCCTTTTTTAACTTTCCTTACGGTTCGGTGAAGAAGGTTTTACAGAAATATCCCTTTCCGTATATCCAGACGACGCGTTGTCTCGACTTACATGCCGTAATTTTTTTTTAGGAGTATCCATTATGACCCCATATAATCCGACATCGCGCTTTCCTTGAGAAGAATTATGAGAAAATTTCCAATACACGGGCTTTATAACTATTATCACTCAATTTTTCTGTGACGACAACCTTCAGAACAACACCCGCTGGAAATGAATATAGAACGCGTGTATACCCCGAACTTTTATCAAATTTGCGATACTTTGTTATAGATACATCAGCCGGAAAGGCAACTCTAAAAATCGTTGTGTACTGAATACCATCACAGGTGACATTATCGCGGAAGGGTATAGAATCAGATCTTTCTACTGTTACTGTTTCTAACAGCGTAATCGTAACAACATCTCCAACTTCCTTCGAGCATAACTCTTCAGTAGGTTCGCCGCACCCACTAAAAGCGGCAAAAACAACGATTAAGAGAAACAGATTTTTTATCATGATTGTCATCACTCAAAGACTAACGGTCTCCGACAGCCATTTCCTAAATTGCCCAGTACTTCCAAAGGTTTTCTGGAATTTCGTATTTAATCTCCTCCCGCTTTTGATGTGAGTAGCGCGCAAAGATACCAAAACGTGGAACGTCTCTTATATTCGCCGATCCGGTATGGCACAAAAACGCGTGCCACAGTACAACGTCGCCCGCGGCACCCGTAAATTCGCGAGGGCCTTCCGGCGATAAATCCGAAAGCACATGCCACCCCCAATCCTCGATATCGTAGAAGCTGCCATCAATTTGCTCAGGATATTGAAGGAAGTATTTATGCGTTGAGTGGTGGCTTCCGGGCCAAAAGACGAACGCACCACCACCGGGTTCGACATCATAGAGGTAGGTTGTCGCGCCGAGCATAAAAGGGCTCCAACCACCGGGACCGTAGGCGTCGATGTGTCCACTACCCGGTATTGCCCATTCTTCTTCAGGATTGGGCCATTTGACAAGTGGTGAACCGCCACCACCGGTAAATTGACCTTCACCCAGCTGCTCGGTAATCTCTTGCATCGCGGGCAGTTGCCCGAACAGTGGTGAAAAACTGAAGTTTTGGACGACATAGTCGTTGGGCCAGGTCTTCGGCGTTTCAAGACTGGAATCGAAATGTTTCCAGATCTGTCCCCGCCATCCATCAATTATCTCCGAATCAATAAAATTTTCAAGGATAAGGTATCCATGTTCTTGAAAAAATGCGATCTGTTCTGATGTAAGCATCTGGGTTTCCTCTATCATTAAAGGGCTAATAGTTGAGAACTGACAACCATTTCTTAAATTGCCCAATATTTCCAGAGGTTCTCTGGAATTTCGTATTTAATCTCGTCCCGTTTTTCATGGGCATACCGTGTAAAGAGACCGAAACGAGGGACATCTGTCACATTCGCTGAACCGGTGTGGCAGAGAAACGCGTGCCACAACACAACATCACCGGCAGCACCAATAAACTCACGGGGTCCCTCTGGGGATAAATCCGAAAGCACATGCCATCCCCAGTCTTCAATATCGTAGAAACTACCGTCAATTTGCTCAGGATATTGGAGGAAGTACTTGTGCGTTGAGTGGTGGCTTCCGGGCCAAAAAACGAACGCGCCGCCCTTGGGTTTGGCATCATAAAGATAGGTTGTTGCACCGAACATAAAAGGACTCCAGCCAGCAACGGCACCATACGCGTCAATGTGTCCATCTTTGGGCATTTCCCACGCTTCTTCAGGGTTGGGCCATTTGATAATCGGTGAACCGCCGCCCCCCGTAAAAAATTGACCGCCACCGAGCTGCTCGGTAATCTCTTGCATCGCGAGCAGGTGTCCAAAGACCGGTGAGAAACTGAATCCGGGAATTTCATAATCGTTGGGCCAGGTCTCCGGTGTTTCAAAGCTGGAATCAAAGTGCTGCCAGACCTGCTCTCTCCATCCGTCAATTATCTCCGAATCAATAAAATTTTCAAGGATAAGATATCCATGTTCCTGAAAGAAGGCAATCTGATCTGCTGTAAGCATCTCGGTTTCCTCTACCGTTGTTGCTACGGCACGACGGAGCGTGCCTACTACTTTGCATTAGCGTTTTTTGGGCCTGAAAGATGGGATACCGGTTTCGTCAAACCGTTTCTTGACGGCTTGCATGAGTTCGGGGGTAACCTCCCGATAACCGTGTTCACGTGCGTATTTCTCAACGCTTTTGATGACCATCCCGCGCGCAAATGACGGCACGCGTTTTAACCTTTTTTCTGCTGCCTCCGTCCACTGCAATTCGTAATCGGTTTCCGTGGCAAAAGCGATCTTGTTCTCAATTTGAACAGGCGACGTGCTGTGTTGCTCTCTATCCACACTAACAGACGATGACCCCGGTTGATATTCGCAGGACGCATCTTCGGCGAGGTAGTTACCGGTCGTGGCATAGGCGCGTGCCCTACAACCCCCACACACCTCTTTGAATTCACACGCACCGCACTTCCCTTCAAGCAGGTTCCGGTTCCGTAAGTCCTGAAAAGTTTTTGATTCGTTCCAGAGTTTAACGAAACTTTCGTCTTTGAGGTTTCCAACGCTAACAGGTAGATATGGACAGGGTGTCAGTTCACCCTCAGGCGTGATACGACAGTAGTAAATACCGCACGGACATGTACCGCTCGGATACCCTTGAAGGAAGGCGGAGTCGGACTGTTGCCCATAGATAACACGCTTGTAGTGCGGAGCGCATTTCGCAGCGATGAGCATCTTGCCTGAATAGGCTGCTTGCAACTCGAACATCGTCTCAAGCATTTTTTCATATTGTGCAGGCGTAAGGTCCATCACCGTCTTGCCTCTTCCCGTTCGGACGAGAAAATAGAGATTTAGCACCTTCGCACCGAGCTGATAGGCGAATTCCACGATTTTTGGAATTTCATCGTAATTCCACTGCGTTACGGAGGTCTGAACGAGAAAATCCATTTGTGCGCGTTTGAGTGCCTCAACACCATTCATTGTCGCTTTCCACGCGCCCTCCATGCCCCGAAACTTGTCGTGGTCTGAAGGTTGGATAGCGTCGAGACTCACGCCTGCACCGGTAACACCGTGCTGTTGCATCTTCTCGACCACTCCGTCGTTGAGCAGGACACCGTTTGTGCCCATGACAACAAGAAACCCGGTATCGGAGGCATACTTCGATATCTCCAAGATATCCGGGCGTAATAACGGTTCCCCACCAGTGAGAATGAGGAGGATGTGCGGATTGATTTCAGCGATCTCGTCGATGACACGAAAACATTGGGATTGGCTTAATTCTGCATCCCGTGAGTATTCCGTGGAACCTTGAATATCAGATAGTTGAAAGTTTCCGTTCCCTAACTCGTTTGTGTCTACGAAGCCTGCCGGGAGATAGCAGTGTGTACATTTCAGGTTACACAATCGGGTGATATTCCATGAGACTGCCTGAACTTTTGTGTCTGTCATATTTTTAATAGCGAGAAGGTATAATGTTTTGAAGTCAGTTTTTCACCAGCACCGCGAGCGCGAAAACGATTAAACCTGCAATCAGCGTCAAGTCTCTCCAGACATTGATATAAGGACTCTGGTTGTGATGCGCTTTGCTGTCCGGTGGAGCAACCTCAAGGTGCCGCCGATAGAGGGAGCTATATAGCCCCCAAAAGAGTGCCATGAGTCCAAACGCCGCAAGTTTTGCGACGAAAGTTAACATGTAGGTTTTGAAATCGCTACCATTCTGCTGCGCAAAAAATCCATTATTCCATGCAATGATAAAGAATACCATCGCGCCCGTTGTCAGAAGGACGTGAATCATCAATCGTATCCAAGTCCGAAAACGGTTGTGAACGGCTAACAAGTCTTCCGATGACAAGTTCCGCTGCAAGATTGGCATTGCGATGAAAGTAGAAAAGAGTACGCCTCCGAACCAGATGATTGCTGCGATCAGGTGGACGCTCCGGATGACAAGTTCTACGCTCTCCCGCATTTTTCTTAAGAATCCCGATTTTTCATAAATGATACCACATTTCGCGCCCAAAGTCAAATTTGTCTCTACTGATACGTGTTGCGAATCATGGTTTCAAATTGACAAAGATTAATGCAATGGTTGCAACCGAGGCACCGATGAGAGAGGTCCGACTCAGCCGTTCATGGAGGAACACCATACCGACGAACATCGTGAACAACACACCGCCGGAGCTTGACATCGGAAAGGCGATCAAGGCACTCACATGGTCGAGTGCGATGAGCAGTGCCCAACTCCCACCGACATTACAAATACCTATCAGCACACCATAGAAGACTTCCCACCAATTGGGCCATATCCTCTGATAAAGGCATATCCCGAAGTAAATGACCGTAGCAACACCGAAAAGCAGACTCATATAGAGCGACTTTTCATCAATAGGACACATCTCGTTAAACGCTTTCATGGTGAGTCGTGAGATACCGGTGACCAGCAAGATCGTAATAGCAATAGCGAACCCCAAACCTTGAGGCACTTCCGGCTTGTCAGGAGTGAATGCATAGGTCGGCTCTTTCTCCCGCTGACTGAGAAGTGGAATCGCCACGAAGGTTAAAAGAAGCCCTATCGTTTGCCATAGGTTCGGAATCTCTTGCCAGAATATCATCGCTACCAGAATTGGTAGTACGATCGACAATCTGACGAGTGCAGCCGTGACGACAATCCCACTGAGCTGGATACCGATAGTGAACAATTCAAATCCGAGCGCATACGTCACACCATTTGATATACCTAACGCGAAGGTCAGTTTTGAGAATTCAAAGTCTTGCTCCTGTGAAAGTACCCAGACGCTGATAAAGAACGCGCTGAGGTAGTTGACAAAACCGATTGGGTTTAGGCGTTGTTGGTTGTTTTTGGCATGCTTGAGAAAGAGTCCAAATCCAGACAGCAGGACAATATTGAGAACAAGGAAGAGCATTTTAAAATAGTTGTCAGTTGTCAGTTATCAGTTGTCAGAGGAAATAGTTATCAGTTATCGGTTATCAGTTTTCAGTTAAAAGAGGGTTGGGACAATGCAAAAGGTCTCTTTACTGACGACTGACAGATTTTTTCGCAGAAAAAATCGTACTGACAACTGACAACTGTTAAAACCGAAAGGTTTTTCATGCCTCGCAGTGAGAGAAAACCGTACTGATAACTGACTACTATTCTTTTGATAGCCGATAGCCATTATGCCATCGGCAGTGCGACTTTGGTTTTCTCTTTCGCCGATTCATAAGTCGCCAAAACGACCTCTACGGCGTGTTTTCCGCCTCTACCGTCAATCATGGGGGTTCTATCTTCTCGGACGCAGTCAACAAAATGCGTCAATTCCCCGACGACACCGTGCGGTCCCTCGCGATTTGGAACGATTTCCTCCCAATCGCCGCCACGCTTTTTGAGATAGGCGAGATCGGCTGACATATTTAAACGGAGTGACCCCTCGGTTCCGTCAATAATCGTATCGTTGGTGCCGCGTGCACCGAGGAAGCCGCCCCACCGTAAAATGCCTACCGCGCCCGAATCGTAACGGATGAGAGAGATCGTGTAATCCTCCCAATCGTCGTGTCCGGAGAAACTCCCCACCTCAGCGGCGACGGTCAGCGCAGTGCCACCGAACCAGTTAATCAGGTCGGATTTGTGGATGCCGTTTTCCAAGAGTCCACCGACGGTACCGTACCAACTTTCGGGACGGTTACGCGGCGCATTATAGGGACCCGAGTAATCGGTTTCGATGTAGGTGATGTCTCCGATGTCGCCATTGTCCACCATCTGCCGACCGAGTTCATGGACAGGATAGAAGCGTAGCACCTGCCCAACCATCAGATGCGTCCCCGCCTTGTCCGATGCCTCGATCATCGCGTCTGCGTCAGCGAGCGTCAAGGAGAGCGGTTTTTCGCAGAAAGCATGCACGCCCGCCTCCGCTGCATCGACGACGACCTGTGTATGTGCAACAGGTGGTGTCGCTACGACGATAGCGTCCACAACAGCAAATAATTCTTGATAGTCTTGGAAGGCGCGGATATTATGCCGCTCAGCAACGGCTTCCGCCGCTTCCAAGCGAAGATCCGCCACGCCTACAAATTCACAATTTTCAACGTTAGGAAGCGCGTTGCAATGGCCGTTTCCCATGCCACCGACTCCAACTACACCTATACGAACCATTTTGAATCTCCTCTTATTCTTCTGAAGAATCTGAGAACTGATATGTGCCGTCCCGATTTATTGAGATCATCGGCAATTTCTGGTACTGTTCAAACCAATTATATCCGATTTTCAGATTTTTCCAAAAGTTTATCAGGGTGTTGTTATTTGGAAAAGTGTTTTTTAAGCGCGTCATTGTATGATCGTCCAATTTTGTTGGAAAAATGTGCACAAGGATTTTTGAGTATCCGTTTGATTTCGCCTGCACCGCCAACCAATAGACTTCCTTAATATATTCATCAGTGATTGGAACACAGCCGATTGTTGCGCAGCCGCCGTGTATGAATATATCGCCCCCTAAGTTGCCTTTTTTGCCCAAGATCTTATCTGCCTGGTTCGGATAATTAACCCCAAGCGATAGATGAAAGTTGCTTTTGGGATTAAATCTATCGATATAATAGAAACCCTCCGGAATTTGCAAGTCGCCCTCACGTCTTTTGGGTCCCAAATTTCCTGACGTGCGGCAGATCGGATAATGTTTCACGAGTTTGAAAACGGCATCGAATGTTGAAAATGCCCAGACTTCCAAAATCTTTTCTTGTTTGAAGACTCGGATAAAGAGTTTCTGTGGTGGATAGGGGATATCCTGGTCTGCAAACAGGCTGCGAAGTGTACCGTCTTTTTCTTCAAAGGCTGCCCGGACGCGCGGGTATCTTCGCTGTTTGTCCGCGAAATTTTGTGGGTTCGTTAGCTGGCAAGCGCAGAGCATCGTAAAAGTGAGGGAAAGGACAATGTGTAGTTTCATAACTTCATATTGTGTGAAGGATTTCTAACCCCGATGCCTGTTTTAATAAATCGGGCTTACAAGGTTTCCCTGCTACGGGTTCGAGTCTTCACGAGCCATATTATAATTGATAACGAAATTAAAATACAGAAACTCCACAATATCAGTTTGATGTGTGCAGAGATTCTATCTCCAAGATAAGAATAAACCAAGGTGGCTGGCAGTTGACCAATGCCAGTCGCAATCCAAAAACCGAGAAACCGCATCCGAGTCGCCCCTGCAAAATAACTAACGACATCAAAAGAGATGAGCGGCACCAAGCGAGCAATAAGGATAGCATAAGTCCCATATTTTTCAAAGAAATCATTCGTTTTGTCCACTACCGGTTGGCTAATGAGCCGTGTCACGCGTTGGATACCGAGGTAGCGGGCGATATAGAAACAGAATGCTGCGCCGACCATTGAACTGCTCCAGGACAGGAGCGAACCCCACCAGAACCCAAAAAGTGTGCCGTTTGCAAAGGTAATCAGGAACGCTGGCAACGGCGCAATCACACTCTGAAAGATCATGAGTATCGCTGATACCACGGGCGCGAGCGCACCATAACGGGCGATGTACGCACGTGCCGTTTCAATACTCTGAAAAGCAGCAGTGAGTTCAAGGAGATATGCCCAAACCCGTTTATGGTAGACTCCCAGCAGGATTAAACCCATGAGTATCACAAATAGTAATATAATGTGACGCTTGGTCTGGACGATAGAACGGAGTTTGTTTAATATCTTAGCCTGCATGTGCGAACGGCAGAACGGAGTCTGCCTACTACTTTATATATCTTTTGCTTGCTGTATTAATGCGCGATTCATCCGGTCTCGAAGTTCCTGTATTTTGTCATCTGTCCAACTGTAGAAACCTTCCTTAGACTTTACACCGAGTTTACCGGATTCCACCATTTGCCGGAGGAGCGGATTGATGTCAGCCGAACTGTTGAGGTCTTTATAAAGTTCTTCAAAGGCGGCAAGCACAAGGTCCCATCCAGCAAGTTCAAAGACTTGAAAGGGACCAGCGACGCTAAGCCTTCGTCCAAAGCTATTCCGGACGACAAGATCGACAGTCTCTGCACTGGCGATGCCCTGTTCTACGATTGCGAATGCTTCCCGAATGAGGGCAGCTTGCAATCTCGGCCCGACGAAACCGAGTGCCTCTTTTTCAATAATCGCAGGCGTTTTCCCGATAGCCGTCAAGAGATCAAACGTCACTGCAACCGTTTCATCAGAGGTATCAGGGCTGCGAATGAGTTCGACCAATGGAATAAGGTAAGGCGGATTAAAATAGTGAGTATTGAGGATTTTACCCTTGCGTTTTGCCTTCACACCAATCTGGCTGGGCATCAATGCGGTCGTATTGCTCGCCAAAATTGTATGGGACGGACAGGTTGTATCTAATTCCTCAAATATCTGCTGTTTTAATGCCAAATTCTCGGTGACGGCTTCGACAACAAAATCGGCGTTTTCGGCGATGGCAGACAATTCGGTGGTAGTCTTAATCCGTTGTAACGTCGGCGCGATATTCTCTTTGGCGATAACCCCATTTTCAGCAAGCACACCGAGGTTGTTCTCAATCTGAGTGCGTGCCGTTTCGAGGTGTTCGTTGGCAACATCGTGCATCAGGACTCGGTAGCCCGCGCATGCGAATTCCTGTGCAATGCCGTGTCCCATGAGTCCTGCCCCGATAACGGCGATCTGTTCTATTCCATCAACTGTCATCTTTTCTCCTTCTCCCAGCAATAAGAATTTTCTTTTTCAAGCCCGGTGCGGTTCCAAACCGCACCTACCGGGCCTGGGGGGCCGTTTCCCAGCAATAACGATCGTAAACTCTCCGCGCGGCTCGGTCTCTCGAAATTTCTCCAATGCCTCACTGACATTCCCCCGGAATATCTCTTCAAACTTTTTCGTCAACTCGCGTGTAACGACAAGGTCGCGTTCACCCATCACCTCGAAGACATCTTCAAGGAAGCGACAGAAACGGTGCGGAGATTCAAAAAAGATTAACGTTCTCTCTTCATCAGTGAGTACACTTAATTGCCGCTTTCTTTTTGCGGATTTTGGCGACAGGAAGCCTTCAAAGGTAAAGTTATGCAGCGGGAGCCCAGAAACGGATGCTGCTGTGATAACTGCTGATACCCCTGGAATCGGAACAATAGGGATTTCTGAGGTGATACAGCCACGTAGGAGTGGATACCCTGGGTCTGAAATGATAGGCGTGCCTGCATCTGAAACGAGGGCAATCGTCTCACCTGTTTTCATGCGCTCAATCAGTTTGTCGCACTTTACTTGCTGGTTGCCTTCAAAGTAGCTTGTGAGAGGGGTATGAATGTTATAGTGCGTTAAGAGACGGCGTGTTTGACGTGTGTCTTCAGCAGCGATCAGGTCTACCTCTTTGAGGATGCGGAGGGCACGCAGGGTAATATCCTCTAAATTTCCGATCGGTGTGCTAACAAGGTAAAGCGTGCCAGATGGCGTATTTTGCATTTTTTGAGTTATCGGTCATCGGTTATCAGTTGTCAGTACTTAGTTGTTTGAACTGTGATTTGTGTGATTTTTTTCATTAATAGGATAAGAGGGTATTTGTTATGAGAAAGCAATTTAGGTGTTGCGTAGATTTATCCTGTCAATCCCATGAATCTCATCAATCACAGTTCAAATTCTGATAACTGACTACCATTCTCTTGCTATATTGGGCATTTCGTGCTAAATTACGGCAATGAAAACTACCTATGTTATCCTATGTCTCCTATGGTTGGTAGCACCGGTATCTTTGCAGGCTGCCTTTGACGAAAAACCGTTTGAATCGGCGCGTCCGCTCTACGTCGGTGCGCGTGCATTAGGGATGGGAAACGCCTTCACCGCTATCGCTGACGATGCCACTGCCGGTTTTTGGAACCCTGCCGGACTCATCCAGTGGCAAGGTGTGAAACTTTTCGGGGTCAATAAATTTTACAACCGAGAAGATTATCGGTTCGATCCAAAAGGTGTCGGCTATAGTTACCGCGGTTACAGTCTTTTCTGGGGCAACAAAATTGCCATCGGTGTTGATAGTGGCGTTCCCGATTTCAACTACTACGGCATCGCGCGTCAATTCGGTCCATATCTCGCCGCAGGATTGAGTCTCAAGTTTAAGCGAAGACACCCCTCCGATGTCTACCAATTCTTTGGGTATCAGACAAACTACGACATCGGATTGCTTTTCAAACCGCGTCCGCACCTCAAATTCGGGTGTCTCGCGCAAAACCTTGAAGGCTATGGTATTCAATGGCTAACACTCGGCACCGCCTATCGCTACGACACATACCAATTCTCCGTGGATGTCGCATTCCCAACTGACCGAACAACGCCAGAGGTGTACATCGGTGCCGAGTGGGATCGGTTCCCTATTGTGCCTATCCGACTCGGCTTTTCAAACGGGGCATGGACAGCCGGAATCGGGATTGCCTGGAAAGGCATACACATCAACTATGCCCGAATTTTCGAGAAACCTGCGGCATCGGATTTCATTGGGTTAGCCATCAACCTTCAGTAGTCAAATGGCTATTCCATGATTTCTTTCCAGTCCAATTCCTCTGGATTCCATTCAAACTGTTGCAACGGACCAAATTTGAGGTTGACCGTTAAACTTTTCGGTGTTGGCGAACTGTCAAATAGATTAAAATCACGGACAACAACATAGGTGTGCTGTCCATCCGTAATCGTTTTACACGCTTCAATGAAGTCATCAAGATTGCGGATCTGTTTTCCGTTTATATCGAGGATGACTATCTTAGAGTTGCCATTCCGTTCTTGGACACCGACACGCGAGAAACTACTACCCCGCTCAGCGTGTGGTAAATAGACACCGTCAGCCTCAAGGAAGAGGATACGGCGGAGTTGTGGTGTAATATCGTGTAAAATTGCACCACCGAATCTGACAAAGCGAGTCACCTTCTTCGCCTCCAAGTCCTCTACAGGGACATCAATACTCAGGTTTTCACCGTTCCGATAGATGTCCAAATTGACGCTTTTCCCAACATTCTGATTCAATATCGCATCGAAAGTATAGAGGTCGTCCTTGATGGGTTCGTTATTGATACGATAGATAATATCGGACGCACGGAGGTCGGCTTCACCCGTTGTCCTCGGTACAATGGATTCAATTTGGATAACCTTGGGTGTCCCGGCTTTGGAGGGACCAATCTCTTTCCGCAAAGCCTCGGGAAAATTAAAGTGTTTGATGGCTTCGCCGATAGAGACGAGTTCCAGATCTACGCCGATTTCGCCGCGTTGGATCGACACTTTGTTCCGAATCAACTCAAGCGCATCGTGGAGGTAATCGATCGGCAGTTCAAAACTGGAGGTATCTGTGCCGCGAGCGTGAATCGCTATCACTTGACCAGCGGTATTCCACACCGGACTTCCGCTTGAGCCACCTGTCCGGTCAAACGTAGTGTGAATGTAGCTGGAGTGCCGGTCACCCTTGTTAACGTTGAGGTTCGTAATTCTGCCGAATTTGATCGTATATTCTTCTTTCTCGTTGTTACCGATAAGCAGGAGTTCATCACCAAGGGAGAGTGCATCCCATTCGCCGAGTTCAACGGCTTGCAGCTCAAAATCAACCGCGGCAGGATCAATCTGATAAAACCCGAAGTCGTGCGTCGGATCATAGTAAAGAATCTTTGCTTCGGTAAAACTACCATCGTGGAAGTTAATTTTAACGTAAGAAGGGCTGCTGCCGGTGACATGGCGGTTCGTGGCAATGATGCCGTGTTCCGCGTCAACAACAAAACCGGTAGCAAAATTTGTGCCTTTCACTTCCGTTTCAAAGACGACCTCCGAGGAGGTTTCGACGTTCACTACCATCGGTTTGTAGGCGGCAATCTGTTCTGTCCAATCGTGTTCGGCATTGGCGTTTGCAAGCAAAGTAAAGAGCGCGATAACCGCTAAGACTGCACCGCTTGTGCGTTTAAAGATTTGTTTCATGATGTATCCTTTTCGTTTGGATATGTTATTTTTTTAAGAGTTTAGCATAGAGGTTTCCGATTGTCAAATGTTTTTTGGAACTTTGCCGGAGTTTCTATTGGCTATCAGCAATCAGTTATCAGACAATACAGGTCCGTTGTAGCACCCACTTCTGAATAAACAATGATGTAGTTTGCTAACAGGGCATCGGATAGCGTTCGACTTGCTAATTACCTCTCTAAGTTCCAGAATGCCCGTTGATATGTCTTGAGAGTGTTCTCTGAAATGAAGGCTTTGATGACGGATGCGGCCTCTTCGGAGAGCAGTTAATCTGTTTTGAGTGTATACACACCGCGCCGAACCCTCACAATCTCACCGGTGTTAACAAGTTTCATGAGGGTGTGGCGTATTGCTGTTGGGTTACCGTCAATAACCGCGATCATTTCAGATGCCTTTTTCTCACCACTGGAAGCCAAGAGCGTGAGAATTTGTTGTCGGAAGGTGATGCGTTCCGTACCGCTGAGTTTTCTCAGTACACGGTTGGCATGAATGTGGGTGCATCCGAGAATATGCTGCACTTTGTCTCTACCGGATTCCGCAGTTAGGTTGGCTCTCTCAACTTCAAAGTGTTGACGTGTGGCTATTATCTCAGGAAGTTTGTCCAGCCCACCGGCGATCTCAAAGTCTTCCCAGTCAAAAAGAAGGGTTTCAGGTCTATCGGTGATATTCGGCAGTTCCAACCCAGTGAGCAACATGACATTTTTGCCTGTCTGGGAATCCAATTGAATAAGTCCGACAACCTCTGTGATGATTCGGCGTGCAGCTGTTTCGTAAACGTTCTGGATCCGTTCGTCTTTGTAGTGATAGGGTTGCATGACTCTATCATAACAGAGCGGTTTCTCATCGTTTCCAAACAGAGCCTGCGAACACCTCCAAGTAGCGTCTATGGGTGGTGTTGGCAGGCCGACCATCCAGATGACTTCGGCATCTTCGAGATTTGTGTTTCCCTGTATTATTTTTCTGGAATAGTTTATGAAACAGATATTCTCGTTTTCTACGATCCTCACCAACACTTTTAGAATCATATTATTTGCGATAATTGCATGCTTAACGTCGGGTTTTCTTTCAATTTCTGCTCGGATACCAGCAAAAAAGCGTTGCCCCATTTTAGAAGCACCAACAACTTCCCCGTTATCGCCGTAGTCTAAAATCGTCTCGGGTTGGTAACGACCTGTCCGAATCTGAAAGACTCGGTTTTCCGGTCGCCATGGTGTCGGTTGAATAGGCTTAACTTCGACTTCGTCAGGTGGGAATGTCCTGCGAAGATGTTGCTCGGAGAGTGTTTCCGATACTAATACAAGTCGTCTAACGCTCGAATGCAGTATTGGGGGAATTGTGAGCGTCAGTACCTTGTGATCCCACCGAATTGGTGCATCAGCATCGCGTGTGTAACGCGCAAAGAACCGCTTGAGTTGATGCCAAAACGTCCATGTTGGATCTGGATAGACGGTCGGGAATGCCTGAATACTTTGGACGGTCTCCGGATTCAAGATACCTAATTGAATCGCCTCTGCCATCGGCATTGGGATTTTCATGTCTTCGTTGCGTTTGAAGGAACAGAGTGGAAAAACAGGCAGCCCTTGTGCCGTGAGTGTATCTTCAACATCACTGTTTAAGGGAATATAAGCAGAAGTCCCGCCTTCAAACTCAATGGTAAAACGCGCCAACACTTGTCCAGTTTCAGAATCAATCTTGCCTTTCTCCGCTACCTTGCCGCGCACATTGACTTGTGTCATCTGCTGGATAACTTCTTCTTTCTGCCATTCAAACGTCTGCAGTGCTGCCCGGACCCGTTTGACCGCATCGCCGTGGGTCTTACCTCTGATTTCTAAAGCATTCAGTAATGTCTTGGCGAAGTTCCCTAAGGCACTCCCCCGCCAGTTAGCGATCCACTCTTCTAACACCTTTCTTGATAATCCACATCTTAGAAACAGAGGGTGCACATCCGTCACACCATTGATGATACAAAGCCTATTTTCTCTTCTATTGACTGGCTGCAGTAACGCGTCCACCAATTTAGCGTGTCGTGGATCGAAAAATAGTCGAGAGGACTCCACTATCTGTGTTTTGGCGCGTTGTAGTGAGGCAGGTTGGGATAAGTAGCCACGCGCCTGACACGCCTCGTAAACCGGGCACTGCGGGCAGATGCTTTCGCTCGGATCTCCACCTTTTTCCTCAAGGGCATCGCATCGCTCTGGATCCTCACAGACATTTCCGTGTTGAAACGGATTTGCCATACGTGCATCGACGGGTATCTCTTTTACCTGCTTCCAGAGGTGCATCCGAGGTTTCCAACGAGCAACAGAGCGGACACCTTGTTCTTGAAGGCGTTGTTCTGCTTCATCTGCTAACTCGACGCTCGGCGCGTTTAAGCAGGTTGCACCACTGTTAAGAAGATGGGATTGTGTATCAGCGTAGCCGCTTCCCTCTGCTTCAACATTGAGTCCAAGGATACGCGCGGTTCCATCAAGAATGTCCCCTGTCCGAATGGTGGTTTCTTCAGAGGTTTCCGGTTTTCGCAGGACTGGACGGGAACGTCTTATCGCCAAGGGGCTGAGTTTTCCTTCCCTCACAGCGATCATCTTGTCAGAGACAGGCAGCGCAGGAGCGAGTGTCGGTGGCACAATACCGGTATCACTCCAGATCTCTGTGATAGGTGTTGCTTCCATCGGCAGCTCAGCATCCAGTATAGATGTGCGGAGCCATACGGTTCCCTCGTTCTCCCAGAGTAGTGCGTCTGTATTGTTAGCATCACCGCCGTAACGTATCCAGTGATGAAAACCGTCCGCTTGTCGGATATAAGAGAAACCGCGTTTTGCAAGTGCTTCTTTTGCGAGGTCGAGGTCGCGTGAACCGAAAGGTGATGGTATGTCGATAAAAGTTTCGTCCTGCTCAGTTTTTTGGGGAAGGGGTTCGTGAAGTTTTGCGCGGAGCGCGTCGAGAGGGGCAAAAAGGACCTCTTTGGAAATCATGGGTGGGTCTAACAGATTTCCGAGCAAGATTTCGTAGCGTGCATCCCAGCGACTGTATCCCTTTTCTCCAAGGATTTCAAGGTATACGTCTCGATAGTCCGGATTTTCAGGTGTCGGCGTGTGTTTATAGACATACAGTCTTTCTTCCTCGGTATTTGGATGAAGATACTCCTGCACTCTGCAGGAAAAGCGCAGCCCGCCCGACCTTGACAGTGTCAACAGTGGGTTCTCGACAGCGTTCACAAGCACTTCAATATAGGCAAGGATGTCGTCTGGGACAGCGGAAATCGCTTCGTATTTAAAATCGAGGTCATGCCACCGTGCGCCGTCGCGTTCGGAAGGGATACCGGTATAAATCTGGAGTCCCCATGACGCGTCCCATCGGTTGGCTCTCCAGTTTCTCATCCCTTGGCGTTTCAAAAATCGATTAGGCATCAAATGCTTTGGACCGCTATCGTGCGCAGGTGTTTGCCCTATCGGCATAAGGGAGATGTCCGCCTGTTCCAAATCATCAAGCAACACAGGGCATTTGTGGGCGCAGTAAACCGTGTATTGGTGCGGATGAGCCGCACTCAACATCGTGGGGGTTGCCACTGTCTTTTGCTGCCGGAGCGGCTTTTGGTGACGTTGGTGGCAGCGTTGAATGAGATCGTTAAAGAGGTCTGTCGGCATATTTAAAATCTTATAAGTAGTAACTTGGGTTACAGTAAATGGACTTCGGAAGACTAAAATCCAATGCAAGCATCTTCAACACTACTGCATAATAGCACAAAGCCTCCTCTTAATCAAACTTTTCGTACGATTCAAAGCGAAAGAACCGAGTGCTCAAAAAATGTTGCTACACCCGCAATATCTGATTGTATTCCACATTGAAAATCCGCTTTTTATGAAATTAGTTGTGAAAAAATTGTGTTTTTGATATATTTAAACCTATATTTTATTAAATTATATTGATAAAATATAGGTTTAATAATAATATTATTCCGATGTTAGGGTGTCAAACGCGTTACTGGCTGCCTACGCGGAAGATGTTGATAAGAAAGTAAACTTTTCTTATCGCTGCGGGTGGATACACTATTGTAACAAAGTGTCGGACAGGAGATGCTGCAGCCGCCTGTTTTCGGCACAAACGATTTATGAACCCTTCTTAGGGGAGACTGCTTGGTTTTCAGTAGACGGACGTTTCATGTTTTCAAACAAAATAGATTAATTCACCTTAAACGGAGGTAAAACCGTGAAAAAGTATTTCAGATTACTCGTTATTTTTCTTGCACTCAGTTGTTTGGTCCCGCACATTGCATCTGCACAGGTTGTAAATATACCAGATGCTAATTTGGAAGCAGTATTGCGGGATCTTTTTGAAGCAAATAATGTATTAGGACCTAACGAACCTATCACCAGACAACATATGGAATTAATTTTGGGTTTTGATGCCAGAGAACGTCAGATAAAGAACATCACTGGGTTGGAATATGCCACGAATATAGAACAGTTAATTCTCCCTAACAATCAAATCAGCGACATCAGTCCACTCGCTGAACTGACACAGTTAAAGTTTTTATGGATTGGCGACAATCAAATCAGCGATATATCTCCACTCGCAAGATTGACGCAATTAGAATGGTTAAATCTTAGGGCGAATCAAATCAGTGATGTAAGTCCGCTTTCCGGATTGACGCAGTTAGTGGAGTTATATCTCATCCAAAATCAAATCAGCGATGTATCCCCACTCGCAGGATTGACACAATTAGTGATTCTAAATCTCAGGACGAATCGAATCCGTGATGTGTCCCCGCTTGCAGGATTGACAAATCTAACGCAGTTATACCTTGCGGAGAATCCGATTACGGATACCTCACCACTAGCGAGTCTTACAAAACTCGTTGAGGTGGATGTTGAGATCACTGCACCGGACGGCACAAACCTGATACCCGATCCAAATTTGGCTGCAGCTGTCCGAGAGGCGTTGAACTTAGGACCAAACGTACCTATGACTGAACAGAGGATGCGAAGATTAATATCACTAACTGCTAACGGTCGCCAGATAACAGACCTCACTGGATTGGAACATGCAACGCAATTAGAGCGGTTACTGCTCAATAATAATCAGATCAGTAATCTCAATCCGCTTTCTGAGTTGACGCAGTTAGAATACTTAGAGTTCTGGAGGAATCAAATCACCGACGTGAGCCCAGTCGCAGGATTAACTCAATTGCAGAATTTAGTACTTGCTGACAATCAAATTCAAAACGTGAGTCCACTCGCGGGGTTAACTCAGTTGAGGTTTTTAGCACTTGCTGATAATCAGATTCGAGATGTGAGTTCACTCGCCGGGTTGATGCCTTTAGAACTGTTACATCTCCAGGGTAATCAAATCAGTGATATATCTCCACTTGCAGGATTGACGCAGTTAGTGGAGTTAAATCTGAGTGATAATCAAATCAGAAACGTTAGTTCACTGACAAGGATGACACAGTTAGCGTCTTTGGGTCTCAATAGTAATCAAATTCGAGACATTAGTCCACTAACAGGACTGACGCAGTTAAAAGAGTTAGTTATAGGGCAGAATCAAATCAGTAACATCAGTCCACTGACAGGACTAACACAATTATTGAGATTAGCACTGAATGATAATCAAATCCGTGATATCCGACCGCTTGCTAGATTGACGCAGTTAGGGTGGTTATTTCTTGAAGTGAATCAAATTAGTGACGTGAGTCCTCTTTCGGGATTAACACGATTGAGAGAGTTATGGCTACAGCAGAATGCCATTCGAGATATATCCCCACTCGTTGGATTGGTAAATCTGCGAAGATTGCATCTTGAAGGCAATCCGATTAAGAACCATGCGCGTCTCCTTACGCTTCTCGGAAAGAATCCAGATATGAAAATCTATCTTAAAGAAGGGGGCGAACCGCTGCCTGTAACGTTGTCGAGTTTCCGGGCAGAATTAACACCTGCAGGCGTTGTCGTCAAATGGACAACCCAATCAGAGGTTGACAACGCAGGATTCTATATTTACCGCAGCGAAAACATAGATGGCACATTTAAGGTTGTCAATCCCACACTCATTCAAGGTGCAGGCACAACGAGTGAACGGCACACCTATACATGGACAGACACTACTGCCAAGCCGAATATCGTTTACTATTATCGGATAGAGGATGTTTCTCATGCCGGTGTTCGCAAGCAGTTAGCAACCGTACGTATGAGAGGATTTGTATCCTCAAGTGGTAAAATGATTACGAAGTGGGGAGATTTGAAACTGCAGAAGTAAGAGTCCGCTTCACAGACGCTTTGGCTCCTTACAGTTTTTTCGCTGGTCTACCAACCGATCGCGTTAGTTACGCAAGTGGCAACTTGGGTTATAATTAACAAAATCTTCCGCAGAAACAAAATCAGGAAAGAAATCTTGCGGATATTGTGGAGAGCGAATGAAGTGCCTCCGCAAGGTCCTAAAACAGCAGGCAGTTTCTCCCGAACCTGTAGCGAAAGAAACTGAGTATTGAGAGGTTGGCAAAATTGGGTAAGAACCTGGATAGTCACATCATCAGGAAGTTCAGAGGTGCTTTCCCATTTGAAGGCAATGGAAACATAGCAACCCTTTGGATGTGATTCTCAGACGCGACACCCTGTCGCGTTGACATCCACCGTGGTTGTTGTCTTTTTTTCATCTAAAAAAATGCCAGATTAAAAACTTTTCACGTGAGGTGTTAAAATGAAAAAATGTATTGCCCCTGTTTTGATTATCCTGTTATTCACTTATTCTGTTATGCCTGCTTTTTCAACAGAAACTGATATTTCTGCGAAGGCTGTTGCGGATGCCAGAAAAGACGCTGCGGCGGATATAAATAAAACCCGATGGTTTTTCTATGGATGCTGTTTTGGGCCAACAGGCTATATAGTTGCTATCAATGCGGGGGTTGAAATACCCGCACAACGACTGATCGGAAAATCATCTGAATATGTAATTCGCTATTCTGCAGAATATCGCCGAAAAACAAAGACATTGCGCAACCGTTCTGCATTGATAGGTTGTATCGGCAGCACGACTATCGCTGGGTACGTGATTGTTGAGGCACTCTCTTCTGGGGAGGAAATCGCAGGCAGACTCTATTTCAGACTCTTTGGCGATACTCGCCTCGGAGGGTTTTAAGGTTTCTTGAATGTCAACGTTATTGATACACAGTTTGGAATTAACAACATTGCCAAAGCAGTTGTTTCTTGGTATATGCGATGAGAGATAAAAACGAAAGGAAGTGACCTTTATGACTCGCAAAATCGCTCTGTTTATGACAGGTGTCTTGTTTTTGAATATCGCATTGAACTGTTTTCCGCAAGTGGTAAGTGTGGAATATCAGGCGAAAACCGATGCGGAAGCCGATGCAGAGGCGAATTTTGATAAATCAACATGGTTTATGATCGGGGCACTTGGACCTATGGCATGTATCGCTGGATACGCTGTCGGTTCACTGATAGCCCCTGAGCTCTCGCCAGACTACGGCATCTATGCTGGCTATTCTCTCTCGCCTATCGATCCGAATGACGCACAGTTTGGTGGTGCCGTTATCGGTTTAGCTGCCGGTTGCCTAACGTCACACCTTGTGATGCGCTTCAGCCCGAGACACCCGTCGCCTGAAAGGTTGCTCGGAAAATCACCTGAATACATTCAGGCTTACACGGATACATACCAAAGCCAAATGCGATCGCTTCAGTCAAGATCGGCAGCTGGCGGTCTGGCATTCGGAACGGTTGCAGGGTGCTTAATACTCTATGGGGTTTCCGAAAATTAACAATTAGCAAACTATGGCGATCGGAGGACAACCCAATTCAACGGCATTCGGACTGACAAATGTATCGCTAACCGTCATCAAGCAACTTTTTACATAGGTAGCAACTTCGGTTATTTTTACAGAAACTGCTCCGGTTCTGCCAAGTCAATTTGAACAACCCACGGTTCGCCCTAAAAACTGGTAGGAGGAACCTTTTGGTTTCAATACTTTCTCTAAAACGGACAGAAAACCAAAACTGATACTCCTACCTTGACAGTGCCTCTCAAACGTGATATATTGCTTGGAAAACTACTCCAGTCATCTTGAAGAATAGGAAAGGAATTTCAGATATGGCGACACATCACTTTGAACCGACTGTCTACTACACAGCAATCGGCGCGCATGAACCGGTGCTACATATTGAGAGCGGAGACACCGTTTTCACAACAACGGTGGATAACGCCGGATACGATGCCACAGATACACAGGTCACCGAGAGAGGCAATCCACAAACAGGTCCTTTTTATATTGAATCGGCGGAACCCGGTGATACATTATCAATCCATTTTGACCGGATCCTTCCAAACCGAAAAATCGGGAGGACGGCTATGGTCGTCGCTCCGAATGTTCTTGATCCGCACTACGTAGCGTCCGAGATGCCAGAAGGCGGTCTCGCTGAGTGGCATGTGGATGTGGAGAAGTGGACAGCGACGTTGATGACCCCAGAGACGCAATTGGGTAAACTCACGCTACCACTTGAGCCGATGGTCGGATGTTTCGGTGTTGCACCACCGCGTGGGCAAGCGATCTCGACAGCGACCTCCTCTACACACGGCGGAAACATGGACTATCGCGGTTTTAAGGAGGGTGTCACCGTCTACTTGCCTGTCTTTGTCCCTGGCGCGCTTTTTCATCTTGGCGATGGACATGCCGTACAGGGTGACGGTGAAATCGTCGGTACCGGCATCGAAATCTCTTTTGACGTGCAGTTTACTGTTGAAGTCCTTAAAGGCAAAAGCATCAACTGGCCCCGTGCCGAAAACAGTGATTACATTCTGACAGCGGGCAATGCCCGCCCCTTGGATCAGGCGGTACAACACGCAACGACAGAACTTCTTCGGTGGTTGGGTGAACTCGGTTTGGAGAAACGCGCAGCCCACATTCTATTGGGGCAAGCCGTAGAATATGATATGGGTAACGTCTTCGACCCTGCGTATACGATGGTCTGCAAAATCAAAAAGTCAATATTACGCGATATTGGGATTATGTGACGCGTTTGATGTGATGTTAAGGAAAATTGCGCTGCATTTAGCGGAACAATTGAGATTATCCTTTGTTGTTCTGCCGCCAACTAAAGGAGATTGGAATTCGCAGTAAGGATGGGGATATCCTGAGTTTTGAAATCGCTGTCGTTTGTTATTAAGGTGAGTCCGTTGTTTTTGCAGAGAGCCGTTATGACCTGATCGTTGAAGTCAGAATTGCCCGCGGCATAGTCAGTAAGCAAGCCATCCATTTGCAGTGTTACAAAGCCACTCTCGATGCGTGAGCAGTGGCTTATAATTTCCCTAACACCTGCAGTAATATCTTCAGCAACAGGTTTAAAACCTGTGCTGTTGCGAAAATCTTTGAACGATTTGATATGCGGGGCGACAGCTCGCCATTTCATCCGAGCATAAGCGTTGATGAATTCTGAAACGACAAGAACATCAACATAAATTCGACTGTTCGCTTTCAAGATACGTTCAAAAACCTCGGAGTAGATTTGTTTCCAACGGTCTCTGGGTTCCCGTGGACTGAACAGATACAACCAAATATTGGCATCCAGAAACAATTTGTCTTTAGAGGTGAAGTTGTGATGGCGCACCTCCATTGCTTTATACATCACCAACCTCATCGCCCATTACTTCTCGTATCGCTTGGTTGAATCGTTCCGGGTTTTTGAAGTACAACTTGGCATTGTTAACAGCACTCCTCAACAATCTAAGGTCGTCTGACTTTGCATCCTCTACCTTCAATAGAGATTGTATTTTTTCTTCACTAAATGTGCCATATAACTGACCGATCGCGGCACTTAAGAAAGCCCCAGTTAGTGCCGTAACATTATGAAACGAGAGTACAACCTCTTGATTCGCCCTCAGTGCAGCGTCAAGGTGCTTATGAATCTTCTCCCCATCGTCGGAGGCAACACAGAAAGGGCTGCCTACGACTTCAAACATGGATATTCTAATATCTTCTGACATAGTTATTTCCTTAAAAATGTTTTTCTGCTTCTATACTCTCAACACTCCTACTCACTATTGTACCACAAAAATCCCCGGAATTTAAAGAAAGACTAACGGACGTTCTAACAACCACTTTAAGATTTATTCATATCCAATTCCGCCATAGACCTGAGATTCAATAGCGGTGTCATCACACCACCTGCAGCGGGGAGAACGACCCCCGTATCGTAAAGTTTCATCGCAGAGATGGTGGCGTGCGCGACATCTTCAGGCGCGCCGGCGCGGACCATAAAGATATACCCCTTCTCCGCGGCCTCCTCATAATCGGGAATACGGACGCGCGAGAGGTCTGTATCAATCACACCCGCAGCGATGCCGTTCACTTTAATACCGTGTACTGCTAAGCGTCCAGCGTAGGCGCGCATACTCATCTCCAACCCTGCTTTTGAGATACAATAGGCGGTGCGATTGTCGGATGCCACTGTATCAGAAATCGAGAGCGTATAGATGATACACCCGCGAATCTCGTCCGCTACCATATAGTTTGCGACGCGTTGTGTGAGGAAGTGCGTCGCCTTGAGGTTGGTGTTGACAATCAGATCAAACTGTTCGGGTGTCTCCTGAAGAATATCAGCGATACGGGTGATACCGGCATTGTTGATGAGGACGTCCACCTTCCCGAAAGCCTCGTGTGCGGTGTTAAGCAACCTCTCGTGTGAATCGAGGTCGCTGATGTCGGCTTGAATAATAACTGCTTTTCTGCCGAGTGCCTCTACCTCTTGCTGCACGGATTCAGCGGCATCACGGTTTTGGTTGTAATTGATAAGCACATCAGCACCTTGACGCGCTAATTCAATAGCGATTGCGCGTCCGATGCCGCGGCTGGAACCTGTCACGATTGCGGACTTGTCTGTGAACGAAACATCTGTTGCAAAAAATCCGAGGTCTGTGTTTGTTGACATGTTGTTTCTCCATAGGTATCAACTAAGGTTTGTGCCTAAAATCCGGTGCGATTAGGAAATCGCACCTACCGGGCCTGGGTAAGGTTTGTGCCTAAAATCCGGTGCGATTAGGAAATCGCACCTACCGGGCCTGGGGGGCCTTTTAATCTGAGTATGGATCTGCGGCATCGCGGAGGGCATCTCCTAAGAAGTTAAACGCGATGACAACGACGAGCACCGGCACGGCTGGGAAAATGAGCCATGGATAGTGAAGCAAAACGGTCACGCGTTGTGCCTCTTCTAACAGCACACCCCAACTCGTCATCGGGGGACGGATGCCCAAGCCTAAGAAACTGAGCGCGGTCTCCCCTAAGATCATGCCGGGAATGGCGAGCGTCGCGATAACGATGATATGACTATAGCATCCCGGTAGTAGGTGCTTTGTGATGATATGCCAATGTCCTGCGCCTGCGGCACGTGCTGCCATAACAAAATCACTCTCCCGATACGCCAAGACCTTTCCACGTACCTGCCGTGCCAATCCGCCCCAACGGATAATCGACAGAATAATCGTAATCCCGAAATAGATTTGGATACTCGACCAACCCGGTGGAAGTGCGGCACCGAGTGCCATCCACAGTGGGATGTCAGGGAATGCTGAGAGTACCTCAATAATACGTTGGATCAGATTATCGACCCATCCGCCCCAGTATCCGGATACAGTGCCGAGGATAGAACCGAGAACGATGCTCAAAAAGACACCGACCAAGCCGAGTGTCATCGACACGCGCGCTCCGTACATGATCCGTGAAAGTAGATCGCGCCCCATCCGGTCGGTGCCTAATAGGAACATGGGTCCCTCGGAACTGAAGAGATGTCGCCTGCCGTCGGCATCTTTGAAAAAGAATTTAACGGGATACCATCGCGTTATATCTTTAGTGAATTCTAACTCAAGGCTTTCTGGGTTGCGCACGGATTTCAAGCCGTAGACATAGAAGCCGTATGAGAATGAGAAATGGAGACGTTGCGGTGGGACGTGCCGCAGGCGCATGTTGATTTCGTTGTAGTGATAGGGCGCGAAGAAGTCAGCACCGATAGCAAGGATATAAAAAATCAGCAAAAGGGCACCCGCGATGACACCCATCCGATTCTTGCGGAACCGCCGCCATATCAGTTGACGGTAACTCAGCTGCCCTCCATCTGTCCAAGGGTCGCCTGCGTCCTCAATCTCTTCTGCTGTCTCGATTGTAAGTTTCATATTTTTAAAATATTGGGTTTCTACTCCGATTTTTCCGATTTGATCATCAACTCGTGCCTTTCTATATTATGTTCGGAGTCGAGTTGATGGTCAAAAAATCGGGTTTCTGATGAAAAATAGTGAGTGACCGTAGCCTGAAACGAAGTGGAAGGCAGATAAACGGAGTGGGACTTCAAGTGTCAAATCCACCTAACCGAACCGCAAGGTAATCGAAAAAATTATTCATAGCGAATCCTCGGATCTACCCAAGCCAAGGCTATATCAGCAAGCAGGTTACCGATAACCAGAAGAAGGCTCAGCATCATAATCAGCGTGCCAGCAAGGTAGATATCCTCATTCAGTAGACTGCGTAAGAGAATCGGTCCGACCGTCGGCAATCCCAACACAATTGAGACAATCGCTGAACCGGAGAGGATACCCGGTAGACTCATCCCTAAAATACTGATAAGCGGATTAATCGCTATCCGCACGGCATGTTTCCCAACCACGACGATTTCTTTCAACCCCTTTGCGCGTGCAGTTTGAACAAACGGCTGCCCTAACACATCAAGCAGGTTGCCGCGCATGATACGCATCAAACTCGCGGTTCCGTTAATACCAACGACAATCACTGGAATCCAGAGATGTTTGAAAAGGTCGCCCAGTTTGCCCCATGTCCAGGGCGCGCCTTCATAGTAAGCCGAGAATAACCCAAATAGGGGGACACCGAAGATGTCAAACGCAAACACCATCAACGAGAGTGCCAAGAGAAACGCCGGTATCGACATCCCGACAAAACTCAGGAAGGTTAGAAAGTTATCTGACCATTTATATTGATGTGTTGCGGAATAGATACCGAGGGGGATAGCGACAACGTAGGTAAAGATGAGCGATCCGACGGAAATAAGGAGCGTAAAGGCGATCCGATCCCATATCAGTTCATCGACTTCGCGTTTATACTCAAACGACTCACCGAAATTACCGCGCACAAAACCACTTATCCAGATAAGGTAACGCTTCCACAACGGCGCGTTCAGCCCATAACGTTCCCGCAATTCCTCGACTTGTGCGAGAGAACTGCTATCGCCGAACTCCTCCTCTAACCGTTGGATTTCACGGTCGAGATAATCGCCTTGCGGGAGTTGGATAATAATGAAAGAGATGATAGAAATCGCCAAAAGTGTCGGAACAGCGATGAAACATCGACGAATGATATAGGTAACTATGGGTGTGTCTCCTGTTTTATTGGCTATCAGCAGTCGGCTGTCAGCAGTCAGTTAAGAGGGTTTTAGACAAATCGAACATCTCTTCTCTGACCGCTGAAAGGTTTTTTGTAGAAAAAACCGCCCTGACGGCTGATGGCTGACGGCTATTCCTTAGATATCCAACACTGTTCGGGATAATGGGTCGCTGGTGTAACAATTGCCCACGGCCCTAAAATGCCATCGTTTGGCACGTTGTGGAAATGGTTCGAGACGACCAAGAGCGACGGCGAACGTGCTGCGGAACCGAGGTGAAAGGGTCCCTCGTCAATGTGAATCCTAACAGCATCCCGAACGTATTGGTGCCGCTGTTTCTCGTCAGGTTCGCGTTTAATTGCATCGTATAAGTCAAGCAGTTTCTTTAGCGGCCCTGTGGGAGGTTCCCCCTTTTCGCCGCCTGTTTCATACCATTTCCCGACCTTCGGGTGCCAGTACTTCGCGAGCGTGGGAAACACCCAGTCGGGATAAGTAAAGAGATCCATCTCTGCTTCACCGTGCATGCTGATTGTGAATTTACCGAGCGTCCGACGCAGACTCAATTCGGCACCGGGTGGCGTGTAGAGCAAGGTCTCCAAGCCGAGTTGTTCCCAACCCTCTTGAATAATCAGTCCGATGTCATTCTCTTGGCTGTTGAGATTGGAACTCGGCACGTCCATGAGCATCTCAATCCGTTTGCCATCTGGACGTAGTCTATAACCGTCTTTATCACGTTCTGTGAGTCCCATCTCATCAAGGAGACGGTTTCCGGCAGCGATATCAAAGTCTGCATCGGCGCGTTTCCATTCCTCAAAGAGCGTCTGCCCGTCTTCATCAGCAAAATGCCATCCCTCTTGGCTAACTGTTGCTGCCTGGGGTTCCAACAATCCACGCCATGCGATTTCGTTACATTTCACGCGGTCAATACCATAAGCGAGTGCCTTGCGGAACCTTTGATCGCGGATGAGTTTTCTTAACACAGGATCAGGTGCTGTCCAGTTAATCAGGATAGCAGGTTGCGCGCCAGCCGTGCTTTTCCACCGCCGGACCTTATAGCCACCCTTCTCTTGTCCTTTCAGATAGAGGGCAAGATCGCGGAGTTCCATCCCGCGGTATTGGCAGTCAATCTCGCCCGCGAGGATTTTAAGCACGCGCACTTGTGGTTCGGGGACTAAACTCGTCTTGATTTTGTCGATGTAAGGGAGTTGTCTGCCGAGTGTATCGACGACATAGTAATACGGGTTGCGTTCAAGTTCAACACGAAAGCCACCCTTTTCGTATTTTGTCACCCGCCAGGGCCACAACGTCGGACGCGCTGGGTTTTGATGTGGGATATTTTCTTTCTCGAATCGGATGAAATCGGTATACGCTGAGTTGCTGTCCGGATGGAACTGCTGCATGTAGTGTGCTGGGATGTTGTATTGATTGCACCACCAAAAACCGGTCGCCAACCAAAGCGGTACGAGCCAGTTGGGACCAGCGAATTTCATCACAATTGTATGATCATCGGGCGTCTCAACTTCCATCGGGATACCGTTGACCTTACACCAGACAGGCGCGCCGTACTTGTGTCGTTCATCAAGGCAGAGTTCATAATAGTAAGCGAACGAGGCTGAAGTATAAGGATGCCCATCCGACCATTTGACCCCTTTACGTAGATGCAACGTCAGCATACTCCCATCTTCATTAAACTCCCACGACTCTGCAAGACCGGGTTCCAAACCAGAGGCATCAAATTTCCAACGAATGAGCGGTGCATATCCTGCCGTCATCTTCCACGTCCCTAAATCTGGATGCGTATGGAACCGGTGCCACGTCCCGCCATAAGGCCCCGGGCGTTCATATCCGTCGAAATCCGTTTTAGCGACAAGCGGATTTTCTGGCAGCCGTTCTGACAGCGGTGGGAGTTTGCCCTCAGCGACCCGTTTTGCCCACATCGGTGCCTCTTTCGCCTCAATTCCAAGCGGGAAACCGGAAACATCTTCTAACGGGTTTCCCGAACATCCGATGATGAAAATTAGCAAGATAAACAGTGCTTTAATAAAAAGCAAAGTTGTAGTCTGATGGATTTTTGTTGGCTTTTGCATTTTAAGCGTCCTCTTCACGCTTTTCAAGGGAGTCAGTGAACGTATTTAGGTCTTGAGATACCTTTGCAAAGAGTATGTCAATTGATTTTGCATGCGGTATGGTCTTTTCATATTTTAATTCTTTGCCGTAGATGTTGTTCACCTTGTGACGGAATTCCAAAAGTTCTTCCAGTTCGCTGCGTGTATTTTCGGAAATCACTGGACGGCGTTCTGGTCGTTTTTCTGCCATTTGTGCGAGTAGATTTTTATGCCATTGACTCCCGGTTGGTACGTGCATATCCACCTCACGGGCAATCCGCAGAAATATGTTCTCTATACCCCTATAGACATCGGCAAGATCCGTAGCGATTGTATTTTCAATAAATTCTGTGACATCAATGGGAACCTCTTCAATCTTTTCCAATCCCCTATGGATTCTTTCAAGCGTTCCTTCTATTTTATCAAATTCATCGTTGATGCGTTGTGTGAGTCTCTTTCGGTTCATTTCGTAAATGTCTCCGTCCTCTGTCGGGAAAACTTGTCGTTGAAGGTGTTTGTAAAGTGTCTGCCACAATATAGGACGCGTCCCTTTTTCGATGGGAATCGCTTGGTGTTTTACACGTTCTCGGAAAAGCCCCTTCAACCTATCAAAATTGATGAAGTCTATTTTGAACGGAGCATCGAAATATATAACCTTGCCGTACGCTTTATCGTAGGTATCGTCAGAGAGTCCTGACACAGCGATATCAATATCCGATCCCTTTGTGAACCACATCGGTTCTGTAAGTGATCCGAAGACGAAGACTTGGCTTGCGTTGAACTCGTCATAAAGCAGCATCGCCACCTCATGCGCGGTATGCCACGCCTCGTGGAGCAGCCCTTCATCCATTACTCGGTTCTTCCACACCGCTTCCAATCGTTTTCTGCATGCCGCGAGTTCATCTGGGGATATTTTTTCCGTTGACATCATTAAACTCCCTGTAACTCCAACGTATCGCTATGGTGGCAAGCCACCTGAACACCCGGTGTAACCTCTCGGAGTTCTGGTGTTTCCTGTTTGCATAGATCGGTTGCGTAGCGACATCGCGGGTGAAAATAGCATCCAGTCGGCGGTTGCGAAGGATCAGGTACATCCCCCTCAAGGCGAATATGCTCACGTTCACGCTGCGCATTCGGATCCGGGAGCGGCACCGCGGATATTAACGCTTCTGTGTAGGGGTGCTTCGGCGATTCATAGAGCGTTTCAGCATCGCTAATCTCGACGATTTTGCCGAGATACATGACCGCGACACGGTCGCTGATGTGTTCAACAACGCTCAGATCGTGTGCGATAAAGATATAAGAGAGATTGAATTCTTCGCGGAGTTCTGCCAACAAGTTGAGAATCTGCGCTTGCACCGAGACATCTAATGCCGAGACGGGCTCATCTGCGACAATGAGTTCAGGTTGGAGTGCTAACGCACGCGCAATGCCGATACGTTGACGCTGCCCACCGCTAAAGGCGTGTGGGTAGCGGCGCATATCCTGTGATCGCAAGCCGACGGATTCAAGTAATGCCACAATCCGGTCTTGAAGTGCTGTCCCTTTCTCGGTGCGGTTGACACGCATCGGCTCCCCGACGATATCCGCGACCGTCATCCGCGGGTTGAGTGATGCGTGCGGGTCTTGGAAGATCATCTGGATGCGTTTCCGAAAAGGTTGCATCTCGCGGTGTGTCAATTTCGCCAGATCTACCTGTTCCTCACCGAAAATGAAGCTGCCACTTGTCGGTGGTATGAGTCGGAGCAGGCAGCGTCCAGCAGTCGTCTTTCCGCAGCCACTCTCGCCGACGAGCCCAAGCGTTTCACCGCGGTTCACGTCAAAACTGATCCCGTCTACCGCTTTTACATAGCCGACGGTGCGTTGGAGGATCCCTTTCTGGATAGGGAAGTATTTTCGGAGGTCGTTGACCTGAAGCAATTTCGTATTTTTAACTATGGGCACCTGGGCATCGTTCCACTTCGTTTCACGATGGTGTTCGGGTAATTCTGACGCGACTCGGGATATGTCTGGTCTTAAATTCGTCATTGTACATTTCTTATCCTTGTAGGTCTGTGTGAAGCCAGCATCGCACAGCCTGTCTGCTATTGTCTCCATTTCTATTGAGTATCTCAAGTTCGGGCATCTGCTCACATTCTGGCATCCGTTCAGGACACCGTGGTTGAAATGAACACCCTGTCGGCAGTGCCAACGGATGTGGCACTGTCCCCGGTATAGAGGGTAACGCCTTCTGCACTGTCCTACCGAGAACAGGGATAGATTTGAGGAGTCCTTGTGTATACGGATGCAGCGGATTATAGAAGATGTCATCAACACTCCCGCTTTCAACGACGCGCCCTGCGTACATAACAACGACTTCATCAGCGAGATCAGCGATAACGCCAAGGTCGTGCGTGATCAGCATAATTGCCATCCCCATTTCCGCTTGAAGTTCTTGCATGAGGCCGAGTACTTGTGCTTGGATCGTCACATCAAGCGCGGTTGTCGGTTCATCTGCGATGAGCAGCGCGGGTGAACAACAGAGTGCCATTGCGATCATGACGCGTTGGCGCATGCCGCCTGAGAGTTGGTGTGGGTATTCATCGACGCGTTGCGCGGGGGCAGGGATACCGACGCGTACAAGCATCTCAATGGCACGTTCGCGGGCAGTTTTTTTGTCTACCTGTTCGTGTAGGGCAACCGCTTCGGCGATCTGGTCGCCAACGGTATAAACCGGATTAAGCGATGTCATCGGTTCTTGGAAAATAATGGCGATTTCGTTGCCTCGGATTTCGCGTATCAACTCGCTTTTCGGTGGTACCTGTGCGATATCCAACGGATTAGCATCGCCATTTCGATGAAAAAGAATCTCACCGGCTTCAATTCTGCCCGGCGATGGCACGAGTTGGAGGAGTGAGAGCCCGGTGATACTTTTTCCACAACCGCTTTCACCGACAACGCCTACGGTCTGTCCACGTGCAATAGAGAAACTGACATCGTTCACGGCGTTGACGATGCCATCATCTGTTGGGAAAACTGTCTTTAAGCCAGAAATTTCCAGAAGCGGTTCTTGATAAGATGTTTCTTGTGATACAGCCATTTTTAATTGTCGCGCGCTGGAGATCACTCCTACAAAATTTAGCCTATTTTACAGAAAAAAGGGTTGTGTGTCAACTGTTTTCTCCAGGGCCATTCAATTTTAAGAAATTATTGGATTGGACATCCTTTTTCCAGAATCCGGTGTGAGATCCAGCGAAATCCAGCGAAATCCAGCGAAAATTTCAGCGATTTTTTAAAAAACATAACGTATATTTAGTATTTTTGCCTGCGAGAAATACAATTGAATGACCCTGACTGTTTTCTCTAAATTTACTTGGCAAGTGTTTAAAAAAAGAAGAGCGCGGTTAGAAACCGCGCCTCCAATAGATGAAAAATAAATTAGTCTACTGTGGTTAAACAAAGCACATGGTACGGATGTGATTCATGGATAAACATCTTGGTGAAAGGTATGTGTTGTCCAATCTAATTTTCGAGTTTTAGCAAATGCGCTTTGATTGTGCTTAACCTCAATCAAAAGGCTACAACTCTGTTTTAATGTGATTCCAAAACACGGTTAACTTTTCGCTCACCGTGCCTTGCAAATAATTAGCAACACTGGCTTCACCTATTTGTCTATTAGCGTCTACGGTGTCCGTGTGCCATACCTTCGATGAAACTCGCGCTGGGTTAAAGAAGTGATTACGCTCATTTTGGACAGCAATTACCGCCTGCTCCGACATCTGTCCTTCTTCGGTGTGTGTCTCGGTATCTTTAAGCACCGCCCACGGAGATGTGGAGATTCTAATGTTCTGGAGCATCGTCTTTTTCATCGCTATCAAGCCAGATTCTGGTTCGGATGGGTTTGTAAAGAACGCAAATTTCGCGGCAAAACCGGAAAGGATAAGAAAGAAAATTAGTGCGGTAGCGTTAACAACCCTCGGAGAGATATCCAACTTCAACCGATCAAGGCACCATGATAGTGGATTCGCAAAAAATGCCAATTGTCTCCGTTGATGGAATTCGCGTACGCGCTCCTGAATATTAACCGCCAATTCTGGTGGGGTAACAGGTTCATCTGCGCTCTCCAATACACTCGCAGTATGCCATAGTGCTTCATACGCCATCTGACATTCTGGGCAGCTCCGAAGATGCTCCAAAACCGCACGCCGCGACGTTCCTGTAGAAACTCGATCTATTGCCTCTGGACTTTCTTCTATGACGAAGTGAGGCAAATTCTTAAGAGTCTGTTCGCAATTCATTGTGATACCCCTCCTTGAAGATAGTATTTGCTCAGCTTCCGCTTGAGATTTTTCAATGCTTGGTTCAACCGAGAGGCAACTGTGCCTTCTGAACATTTCAATATCTCCGCAATTTCCCGATACTTCATGTGTTGCATGTAATAGAGCGTGACGACCTCGCGCTGCTTTGGCGGTAACTGACCGATGGCATCTTGAACGACCTCATTCTGCTCAGTTTTAATCGCCACGCGTTCAGGTGAGTCATTCTCAGAAGCGGGACCATGGATTTCCGCCTCTCTGGTATAAGCGGTAAGCTTGCGCTCATTCGATTGCGATTTACGGATATACTGCTGGCATGTATTGATGCCGATACGATATAACCAAGTGCCGAATTGGGACTGAAATTGGAACGTTTTAACGGACTTGTACGCCTCTAAAAATGTTTCTTGTGTCGCATCAGCGGCATCATCGGGATTGCCGAGCATCCGGTAAGCAAGTCCATAAATCTTTGAATGGTGCCGATTGACGAGCTCGTTGAATGCCTCGACATCACCTTCTACCGTTTGGTGTACGTACACATCATCAGGAATCATATCAAACTCGCTTTATCAAGTTGTTGTTTAGTTTGTTGCATTGACATCAACTTCCCTTCACTTTTTTTAAAGTGCAAACGCCTTTATAAAACGGGATCTTATTTATTTGTTGCATCCAAACTAATTTTTCTTTATTTTTTCTTATGACTAATTCTTCGGCGAACGCCACGCGTGGCAATGTCCCGCGAAACGTTTTAGTGAACTACTTTTAACAATGATTGCCTGCGGACGAAGGACTGTCGCATAAGATGTCAGCAGCGCAATCGTGTCGAGCAGCGAATTGTAGCCGGACATTCCAGACATATCGATGTAAATTTTGCTGAACGGTTCACCGAGATCGAGTGCTGCTCTAACATCGAAGCCGTCAAGTACCGCAAAATCGAGTGCGGGATGCCTTTCCCGCGCGCGTTCAATACATTTGGAACTGATGTCCGTGCCAATAACTTTTTTACAGTGGGGTGCGATCAAGGTTGTTGTTGTACCCCACTCGCAGCCGATTTCCAATACAACATCGTTTGCGTTTACCCAGACTGGAATCGTCTCGCGATATTCTCTAACGCCGCGGGTCGCGATGAAATCGGTATGTCCTTCAAATAATTGATTGTGGGTTGCCATAAAAATCTTTGATATAGGCACGCTACGCGGCTTCACACGCCTCACAGACCAAGGCAAAACGTTTGGTGCCGTTCGTTTCAAACTCTGTTTCGTAATCATAACTGACTGGAACATTTGAGTCTCCGCACCAATCACAGCGTCCAGAGAAAGTATGCGCTTTCTGTCCTAACAGCATCTCTTTTTGCTCTTCAACTTTTCGGGTAGCAGCGATGAGGTCAAGCGCACGCTGGCGTAACTTGGGATCGGTTTCCTCTTTAGCGATTTTTTCGAGGAGCGGTTGGAGTCTCGGATCGTTCGGGTTTCCGCCATCATCAAGCGTGTGCCATGCCGCTTTGCGGACGCGTAGGTCTGGATCAACCATGCCTTTGTAGAGTGCCACCCAAACTTTGTCAATGCTCTTCCGGACATGACACGGACAGAGATTGTCCATCGCCTCGACGCGATCATCGGCGTTGGAAGAGTGGGCAAGTTCAAGATAATATTCAACTTCGTTGCCACGCAAGCGATCTTCACCGCGACGATGCACTTTCTTCTGATGCTTGTTCATGCCTCTCATTTTTTTTTGTTTCGGAATTCCATGTTTCGGCATCTGTTCCTCCGATTTTAGATAGTGTAACACAAATTTTTCGGTCTTTTCCAGTTAATCAACAAATGTAAAAATACACAGAGCTACCTCCGCAAGCCTTTATCTTTTTAATCTTCTCAACCATGAGAAAACTCCAGTTTCATAGGCTAATCACGTTGTCGAAAACAGAGGTATGAAGTTCTTTTCTTCTTTGCATGAAGGTCGTGATACTACATCAACCTTGCACTCCAATCTATCCTCTAAAAATCGTTGGAGATTGACATGATCCATCAGATCGGCACCGTCATCAAAATCTACCAAGAGATCCAGATCACTGTCTGCGTGGAAATCACTCCGAACATGCGATCCGAAGATGCCCGTAATCTCGGCTTTGTATTTCTGGCGGATTACGTCTTTCAGCTCTACCATTGTTTGTCTTAAGTTTCCGATCATATTAAGACTCCTTGCGTTGAGAATTCATTGGATGGACGGAGAACCCACGGCGTGTGACTACTACTTTGTCTTATGCGCGGTGAACGGCGGACGGCATCCGGTTACCACTTTGTGCTTTGGACGAGTGCCTCGATTTCATCAATTTCTTTCGGGACACCGCTGGTTAGGTTTTCGTTGCCGGATTCTGTGACGAGGATGTCGTCCTCTATGCGGATACCGATGCCTAAGTACTTCGGTGGAACACCTTTGGTACCTTCGGCGACATAGAGTCCGGGTTCAATTGTCATCACCATCCCGGGCTGGAAGGTCTTGAAATCGCCGTTCGCTTCGCGGACACAGTTGACATCGTGTACATCTAAGCCGAGCATGTGTCCAATCCGGTACATGTAAAACTGCCTGTATTTATCTTTTTCTATCAATTTTTCCGCTTTCCCTTTTAGAAGCCCAAGACTGAGCATACTTTCTGTTAACAACTCAATTGACTTTTGGTGTGGTTCGTCAATGGAAACACCCGGACGGATACCGTCAATAATTGCATAGTGTGCCTCAAGGACAAGCTGATAGATTTCTCTCTGTGCCTCGGTGAAAGTGCCGTTTGCCGGGAAGGTCCGGGTCACATCTCCAGCGTACCGACCGTACTCCGCACCTGCGTCAATAAGTACGAGTGTTTCGTCTTCAATTTGGCGGTCATTTGTTGTGTAGTGGAGCGTCGTCGCGTTGCCACCACTCGCCACGATAGTCGGAAAAGCGGGACCGCCAGCACCGTTCATGCGGAACGTGGATTCAACGAGGGCTTCTAAATCATATTCATACATCCCCGGTCGAACTGCTTTCATTGCTGCGACATGACCCGCCACTGTAATCTCTGTTGCCTTCTGGATGCGCTGCAGTTCCGGCTCATTTTTGATGAGTCGCAGTTCGCTAAGAATAGGGCTTGGGTCAACAAGCGTATCAAACCCTTTTCCTGAACGAACGCGTGACCTGACAGACCGCGTGAAAAGGCTCAGAATTTCGGTATCAACATCCTCATTGGAGCCGAGGGTATAGTAAAGCCTTTTGGCATCCTGTAGATATTTTCCAATTTTTTCACTGAACTTTTCTATCGGATAGACTTTATCTGCGCCGTAGTGTTTACGGGCATCTTTAACGCCGACGCGCTTACCGTTCCAAATTTCTGCCTGTTTATCTTTCGGACGAACAAACAAGATATATTGGTATTTTGAATGCTCGGGGGCAATAACACAAATTGACTCCGGTTCTTCAAACCCCGTCAGGTAATAAAAATTCGGATCTGGGCGATAAAGATATTCGGTGTCGTGGTTCCATCTTGCAGGCGGTGCGCTGGCGAAGATAGCGACACCCCCACTTCCCATTTTTTCAATAAAGGCTTTACGATTCTGTTTGTGCAAGCCGTGTCCTCCTTATGAATATTTTAGAGATACCCAATAGGTGTGCCGATTTTGCCGACAATACCGCCACTCGCAACCATCGGGTAGATAGGTTTTGCCCAGAAAATACCGTCAACTGGTGAAAATATGGATTCTCGGACATTGCCAAAGACATCGCAGATATCAGCAACCGGCTGAGATGCTGTAAGGTGTTCATACAATTCCGCTCTATAATAGACAAAACCGCCTTCGTTGCTGATGAGCGGCGCGAATTTTTTGACAACGATTTGCTGGTCAGGAATCTCCGGCGTTCCAGCAATAAAATCATAGTATTGTAATACATTGCGCACGCCGCGCACGCCTTTTTTGATGCTTATTGCGTCCCATCCATGAGTCCCACCCAATTCTGGATCAATCGTTGGGATACCAATCTCTGGTGCTGCTTGTGCAAGTTGCCCCTTCGGACCCTTCTGATCGAGAATGTGTCCGATACCGAAAACGCGTGCAAGTTCAAGGCAGGCATTGTGAAGTGTATGTTTTTCGCCAACGCGGACGCGAACCTCATCTATCATTGGATGTACGCCGCCTTGGTGCAGATCGAGGCAGTAGTCCGCTTGCTGAACAGCGTGTTGAAAGAGGTTATAAGCGATCCGTTCACTTGACGTGCCGTCCCGTCTGCCCGGGAAACAGCGATTCATTTTGCGACTGTCCACAGGGCTGAGTGCCTGTTTGGCATGGAACGCGTGAAAATTGACAAGCGGCACGGCGATAATCTTGCCGTGCAACTGCTCTGGCGCGACCGTTTGGAGAATGTTGTGAACAACAGCGATACCGTTGAGTTCATCTCCGTCGCTAATTGCTTGGATATAGAGTGTTTTGCCTAGGGACCTCCCGTTGATGAGTACAACAGGCAGTCGGACAGCCGTTCCGTCAGGCATCGTGCCAACTTTGAGATGACCTTCCGTCCGAGTTGCAGGTTCGGCTACCAGTTGCCCAACCACCAAGCTGCTATGGCGTATATTATTCCTCATGATGGGTATTTTAGCACAACGGGTAAAAAGAATCAAATGTTTTATGAGAGGGATAGCTGTCAGTTATCAGAAGAATAGTCGTCAGTTATCAGTTGTCAGTTATCAGTCTGGTTTTTGATTCTCTAAAATCTGCTTGTCATGGTCGTTATCCATTATAGATAACGACGGTTACAAAGAGACATTGGAGGATCGGAAATCTCTTAACTCGCACTGCGAGGCAAACTGATAACCGATAACTATTAAAAACTTGATTTCAAGGCGATCTTCTGGTAAACTTATATGCATCATGAACACTGAAAACCTGAAAAAAATTGCTGCAGAAAAAGCGACAGAGAGCGTCCGATCCGGTATGATTGTAGGGTTGGGGACAGGGTCCACCGTCTATTACGCGCTCTTGAAACTCGGCGCGATGGTGAGTGAAGGACTTGATATTATTGGCATCCCTACCTCCGAGGGCACTGAGAAAATCGCGTCAGCACAAAAGATACCGCTGACAACGCTCGCGACACACTCTACCATTGACCTAACTATTGACGGTGCCGATGAGGTAGATGCCCATCTTAATCTGATTAAAGGTGGTGGTGCCGCGCTCGTTAGAGAGAAGATCATCGCTAACGCTTCTAAAGAGATATTAATTGTCGTTGACGAAAGCAAGCTATCACGTGTCCTCGGCACGACATTCCCACTCCCTGTGGAAATCGTACGGTTCGGATGGGAAGCCACCCAAACCGCTGTTAATCGGATTTGTGGGGAATCAACATTACGACAGAACACCTCACAAGGCGGAGACGCATCGCCACTCATCACCGACAACGGCAACTATATCCTCGACTGCCACTTTGATGGTATCCCCGCACCCGAAGAGGTAGAGATGCAGCTAAACAACATTCCGGGTGTGGTAGAGAACGGGATTTTTGTGAATCGTGCTGACAAAATCATCATCGGCACGTCTTCTGCTATCGAGTATATGGAGTAGCATCAATGCTTCGACACACGATCGTGCTTTTCTTACTTGTATTTGCCTCCCTCACGGTCTCTAACCCCGTTAGGAGTGAAGTGTTTACGGGGAGTGGGTTGGTGGATATTCCAACGGGTCGGGTCCTGAAACACGGCGTGTTCGAGGCAGGTACGTATCTCGGTTTCCAGCAACGGATGATGGACCGTTCTACGACAAGCCTTGGTGATGCCGTTGCGATTCGTCTCAACTTTGGGTTGTTTGACCGAGTTGAAATCGGACTGACACAGTTATGGGAAGAACACGGTTCAGAATCCTCTTCTGATCGGACCGCGAGTTTGAAGTTCCAACTCTTAGAAGAGCCAGAGGCAGGGGTAATTCCGAGTGTGGCAATCGGTGTAGAGAGGCTCGGCAACAAGATTTTCGCATCGGATTCGGAAGCAGAAGTTGGTGAAACGCCTTCCGCTTTTCTTGCTGTCAGTAAAACTTTTAACTTGCCGCGGATACATCGATTTTCTGGGCACATCGGAATTGGCACGCAGCGGTTTGCGTCTGAAGAACAACCTATAGGCGTGTTTGTTGGACTGAGCAAGGCGTTCCGACCGGCTTTCGCGAGGGGCGACATTACGACAAGTTTGGAATTCGATGGTGCGGGTATGAACTTAGGTGTGCGATACTTAGCATCGAGCGGACTTCAGGTTGCACTCGGTGCTGAAACCTTGAACAACCCAGACGAGTTGCGTTACCTCGCCTCTGTTTCGTGGACGAATGCGCAGATACTTGAGCAGATTGATGAAACGAGACGACTCATCACACGCGCGACAGAACTTGCGGTGGAAGCAAAACGCGCGAGGGCAAAAAAGAAGTAGATGGGTAACGCTACTGCGATGCCTTCATCTCAATAGATGCCATTACATTTTGGAGCGATGTTAGGAGTTCGGACAAAAAATCTTGCGGTGGCACGAGTATAATTTCGATCCTCCGATTTTTGGCTTTCGCCTCCGGCGTTTCGGCGGTATCTATGGGTTGATAGAAGGCATATCCAGTTGCAGCCAAACGTTCTGCACTAACGTTGGCGTGTTCTTGCAAGTACTTCACTGCTGCGATTGCGCGTTCGGTGGAAAGATTCCAATTCCGCAGTGCTGAGCCGCCGATAGGTGTATTATCTGTATGTCCCTCAATCCGAATCGCGTAATTTGAATAGTCTACGTTTAGCAACACTTCTTCCGCAATCGCGTCCAGAAGTTCTTTTCCTTCGGCACTCAGAATCGCACTGCCTGTTTCAAACAGAATTTTTCCTTTAACATCAAGTGTCAACCGTCCTGCCTCATCCAACACAGCACCCACTGTATCTTTAAACCGATCTTGGATAGCGGTAATTGAACGTTGCGATTGCTCCCGAATCCTCTGTAATTCAGATTCAATCTCAGTGAGTTTTGTGCGGAGACTCTCTTTTTCACTTTCAAGCGCGCTTTTGTCCTGCTGGAGCGCGTTCCGTTCCGCTGCGATTTTCCGAGCGGCTTCGCTTGCATTTTGTAATATCTCTTGCGTTTGACTCAATTCTGAACGCGTTTTCTCCAGCGTGGCTTGCGTTTCAGCTAACTTCTTTTCCAGATCGGTTTTGGCGGTTTCAGTTTCTTGCAATGTGGCTTTGGTCGTAGCCAATTCAGCTTGCGTCTGTTCAAAATTACTCGAAACTAAATGGAGTAGTACCGCCAGAACGATGGCAGCAACAGCAGCAATACCAATAGCTATAACTGCGAGAATTCCTTTTTTAGACATTTAATTCTCCTTGTAGACTAAGGATGGCTTCAAAGTTATCATTTTTTGAGGTCTTGTTGTTTTTCTTTATGCCGCAAGTCGTACAGCGATGTGTCAGGATGTAATTGCCGTGCTTTACAGTAAACGCTACCGGTTTCATCAACCCACGACAGGACGCGGACCGGTCGCCGGGATTCACGTCAACATGCTGGCTCCAGAGACATTCTGGACAGTGGTTGGTGTAGCCGTCTCCTTTGACGGAGGTGCCACACTGGGCGCAGGTGAAATCTTCAATGTGGCGTTGAAATTTTTTGTTCACTGGTCAGTACTCATATTCTTGCCTTGTGCGAGTCGGTCTAATGTTCGTTTTAGACTTGGCGACACCGAGGCGGCGCGTTCTAAATTCCAGTGCTCTTGGACGAATTCACTCAAAAGTGTGTTATATTGATTGCCTACGCTGAGTGTTGCGCCTTGTGCCGGCACCAATGCTTCACGGACAGCCTTCTTTTTACTTCTCCGGGCAAGTGCTAAAAGAAACTCTTTGGGATTCAAGATGTTGTCTGTCGGCGATGGGATTCGATGCGAGGGGACAGATAGAAAGTCCGCAAATCCCATCCGATCCGCCATCACCCAAGATTCAACCTCCATAACTGCCACACGAAAGAGAAAACTGGGATTAAGAGCACCTCTGATCCATGAGCGGATAAGTCCTGGTGGACACTCCTTGGGCGAGTCTAAATCTGTCAACAAAAAAATGGATGCCCCATTAGCGGATCTATTGAGTTCGGGTGCTTTTTGTCGAAGAGAAACATTTCCCTTACCTCGAATTGTGTACCAGATTTCAATGTCAAAATGCCCAAGAATTTGCGTTGAAATTGATTCACTAAGTTCATCCTCAACTGCCAGGATTATGTTGGTTATGCTCATTCTGGTAAAACCAACCCTCCAATATGCTTTGGGTGGGTTTGCGGGAGTACAACTTCGCCTACAGTAAACCCATTTTCAAGGAGAATGCGGACATCATCTGTATGGGACGAAACCCTGACCAGTGTCCCTTCCTTTGTAGGTGTTAGTAAAAGCACCTCCCTACCATCAATACCAGGTTCTATAAGGAATGTATCACTTTGTGTACTAACCAATACTTGAGATCCTCGGTTTCTTTGTAGGCGAGAAATAGAAGGCGCGAGTTTAGAAACAATGCCCATGTTTAAGGAGAGTTCTGGTTCTTCTAATAATATTATTGAGTCGGTTTCAAGCAGAGACCATAGGAGTCCAATCAGCCGAAGCACTCCGTCCGAAAATTGGTCTTCGCAATGCCCTTCCTCGGTTGGGTACCAGTGGGAATAACGCGCTCGTAAATGCGGTCGTCCTATTTTGTCGCGAATAAATTCTAATTTTTCAAACTGCGGGACAGCGATTTTGAGGGTACGTTCAATCCTTTTGAGACGAGCGCGGCGGGTGCTCGGATGCACACTCGCGACTCTTTCAAGGAAAGCCTGACCAAAAGGGTCGTCTTCAATAATTTTACCTTGTATCGAATCAGCGAAACGAATGAGTTGCGGTACCAGATGGAGATAGGTGACATTCCGAAGAAATCCTCCAATCTCTCGAAACTTCGCATTCGCAGCGATCTGTTCAAGCGCGGTCTGCGTAAGACGATCTGGATCCTCGTTGTCCTCCGCATCGGGTCTATTAAGGAGGAGTTCCCCCTCTCTCCAGACGCGTTCGTATGTGAGATAGGTCTGGCGAAGCCCACGCGGTTCCTGGCGAAATCCTACACCATATCGCCATGTTGCAGGAGCATCTGGCGTGTCGGCGATATGAATTTCAATGGAAACCTCTACATCCTGTGTCGCGGACAGGCACCGAATTTTGGAGACACCACCTCGGTCACTGATTGCTTTTTGAAGTCCGCCACCTTCGGCTTTGGCGATATCGCGGAGAAAGCGAAAGATGTCCAGCAGATTGGATTTGCCAGAAGCATTCGGACCGACGATAAACTGCCGCTCTCTAAGCGGAACATTAATTCCTTGAAAATTCCGCCAGTTCTTTGCGATAAGCCGATTGATAATCATAACAGTAAGTTTCCCCAAATAGATTTTCTGTAAATGCGATATGAAAATGATAACATACCCAAGGCACGGAATCAAACCAAAGCGGACGGTCTGTCTATCCTTAGACAGGTAGGATAACAAGAAAATAACGCCTAATGAAACTTTATTTAAACGTCTATAAAGGATTTGACATCCCACAGCAGGATTGTGCCATCAAAACCGCCACTTGCCAGTAGCGTGCCATTGGGTGAAAATGCCAAGGATTGTACGTCTGATGTATGTCCCCAGAAGGTATGAATATTCTCACCGGTGGCAACTTCCCATAATCGGATTGCCATCTTCTCCATCCCTTTCTGCCACCAAGTGCCGGAGGCGAGATATTTTCCACAAGGCGAAAAGGCAAGGGCATACGTTCGGTGATTGTTTTCAGGTTGCCGGATTGTGCGTAACGTTGTTAATTGCTCAGCACACCAGAAGCGGATTTCGTTGTCCATTCCGCCAGCAATTATCTTACCACACGGTGAGAACGCGATTCCCATAATTGTGTGAGGTGCGTCCAGAGGCAGTGTGGCAATTTCTTCACCTGATTTAACATCCCACAGACGGGCAGTCTCGTCATCTGACCCACTTGCCAGTTGTCTCCCATCTGGTGAAAATGCTAATGCCCGGATGTGCCCGGTATGTCCGGTAAGCAATGTTGGTTCCTCTGGGTGCTGGAAACTCCATACATAGAGTGTGCCTTCTCTGCTCCCCGTTGCGATCTGATTGCCCGTGGGAGCAAACACTTCGTGCCGCGCCCAATCTGGAGGTTTCGTAGATGCTGTGAATTCAGCAATAGGTTTGTCGGGTTTGCTGGTATTCCAGACCTTGGGGACTCTCTTGAGGTCGGTTCCTAAAACGTCTCCACAAGGTAAGACAGTAAAAGAATGGATAAATTTATCTTCAACTAACGTCTCTTGTATCCGTTTACTTTCAACGTCCCATAATGCGATACCGACCCCAGCGATACCCCTCCCAAGCCGCTTACTCGCGAGGGTTTGATTGTCCAGCCATACGACTTTCGGGTCGGGCCAGGGAAAATTAGGCTCATCAAGTGTCGGGAATGTTTGCGTCTTGCCATCTGATCGTTTATTAGATAGGGCATAAGCGATAGCCAGTTGTGGACATTTAAAAAACCATTCCGCACCAATGCTCCCTACCGAAAATTCAAGCACTTGTAGTTTTTCACGAGGTTCAACGTTCCATATTTCAATGGTCTGGGTTGCGCCGCTGCCGCCGAACACAGCAGTGAATAGCGTGCCTTCCGGTGAATAGAACGGTTGCTTCCAGGCTCTTCCAAACTCGTTATAAACCTCCGTTTGCACACCGTTGGCAATATCCCACACGCGCAGGCTATTATCTCTACTGCTTGACAAAAGAAATTCGCCACACGGCGAAAAAGTTACAACATCCACCCCATCGCTATGTCCTGAGAAATGAGAGATGCGTTCACCGGTTGTTACATCCCATACTGAAACACAGCGATCAACGCGATCGGTATCATCCAAAGTCTCATCAGCAGCCGCACCTGCCAGCAGGCGACTGTCAGGAGAAAAGGCAAAATTTCTACCCGCAAACTTGACAATTGCCTCACCTGTCTCTGGATGCCATACGTAAGTTTGATGACCTTCTCTGTCCGGATTCAGAACCCGTCCGTCGCGCGAAACTTTAGGGTTGTCTGCCCGAGCAGCGAGGCATTCACCATCCGGCGAAAATTTGAGTTCGGAAATATCATTGAGTTGGACTTCGTGCGCCCCTCGATCCATCTCTGCAATGCACGCGCCGCTATGAACATCCAATACTTTAACAACGCCATTTGAAGCAGCAATAGCAATCCATTTACCGTTTGAGGAGCAGGCAAGTCTTGCATCAGCATTGTGTCCTTCTATCTGCGTGACGCATTCTCTGCTTTGAACATCCAGTATTTTAATGATGCCATCTGAAGTAATGATAATCCATTTGCCATCATCGGAAAAATCGATGGAATTAACCATTCCTCTGTTCGTTTCCCACAATGAGACCGGGGACATTGAGGGTACATCATACCACCAGAGTCCCATGCCAGTCCCGACAGCAAAATATGTGCTATCAGGAGATACTTTAACATTACCGTGATTTACTTCCCCTTTTCCAAATCGGGCGATTGCGCCTTCCGGCAATGCCCATGTTGTTCCTATAGTGTCCCCTGGCACAACATTGAACGGGGCAGGTCTTCGGTTTTGCATTATATTAACCTCTTTTATTTTTTATTAAATGCGCTGAGGCACGGAGACCTCGCGCTACAGTGTATTTTAGTGTATTTTAAAGTTCTGCGCGTGTCATGAAGGTTGCGTAGATAGCGGAAGTCCGCACGAGATCGGGAATATGTACGCGCTCATTGATGGCATGTCCACCCTCCCCGCTCGGTCCGTAGCCGATTCCCGGCAACCCTGTATTGACGAAATAGTGCAAGTCTGTAAATCCGGTAGTGCCTTTAAATTTCGGTTGATTGAAACGGACGATACGCACTGCGTCGGCGAACGCCTGTGCTATCGGCGAAGCAGTATCCGTCAAACAGGGTTCGATGCGCAAGATTGCCCGTGCTTCCGCCTCTAAATCGGGGTAGTATTGGCATGCGCCAGAAATCGCTTCCCGCAATTCGAGTTCGGCAAATTCAAGTTCTTCATTCGGGGTAATTCGTCGGTCAATTGAGAACGTGACGCTTGCTGGAACAGTGTTGATTTTGTCGCCGTCGGTTCCGAGAAAGGTTCCACCGATGTTCAATGTGGGATAGCGGTCGCTACCGTCAGGAAGCTTAAATGCGCGCTCTGGTGATTTCAAATTCCGTTTAACCCGTTGGAGTGCCGTTACGAGTTCGGCAGCCTTCTCAAAGGCGTTTATTCCCTTATCTGGCTGTGCCCCGTGCGCCGCTTTGCCCTTAACTTCAATTTCTAACCAGAGTACGCCGTTATGCCCGTTGCCGATGTTCATCTCCGCACCACCCTCACAGTTAACAGCATAGTCCGCATTAACCAAGCCTTTCTCGACGATATACCCTGCCCCCAACTCCCCACCGGTTTCTTCGTCGCAGGTGAACGAGCATTCAACGTTGAACTTCGGTTCCGTGTCGGTTTCTTGGACAGCCTCAATTGCAAACAGGAGTGCAGCGATGGCGTCCTTCATATCGTCGGCACCGCGCCCATAAAGCCACTCGCCATCAATCTCACCGCTAAACGGATCGCCGAAACGCCACTCCCCTGCGACGGGAACCACATCGTAGTGTGCGTTGAAATGTACCGTCTTCTCTGCCCCTACGTCCCAACGCGCGATGAGATTTAACCGTGGATGGCTATCGGCATTGGGGATAACCTGTCCAGCACGCCGTTTTGGGACTTCGGCAATCCGGGTTCGCATGCCCAGTGCCTTGCATTTCGCCGCAAGCAGCCCAACAATCTCGGCATAATTCTCGCCCGGCGGATTGACAGTAGGAATCCTGACGAGTTCCTGCAGCAACGCACAAAGTGCGGCTTGATTGTCCTTGATGTAGGCTTGTACGGACATTTTAGATCTCCTCAGTCGCTGTCAAGTAACGACTGCTTGATCCCCAGCGGACAAGTGTCCCACTGTTTCACCCGTTTCCGTGAAGGTACGGGTCACGCTGACAGAGGCGTAAGTCCACAAAATTTTCATGGGGGCATTGCTTTCGTTCCAAAACCGGTGTGGGATGCCAGCGGGAACGAATGTCGTGTCGTAGGCTTTCATTGTAAAGACTTCGCCATCAACCTCACAGGAAGCTTCGCCTTCAAGAATCGTGACAGATTCATCACAGTTATGGTAGTGGCGTGCGATCGCTGCGCCGGGTTCAAACATCGTCACACCATTCGTAAGCGAAGTGGAATCGATCCATTTACCCGTTAACGGTACGGTTTTCACGCCAGTGCCTCGGTCAATTGGGTTCTGTTTTCCAAAATCAATTACATGTGCTTTCTCGCTCATTTTTAATCCGTTACCTTTCGCTAAGATTTGACGCAGTATACCACGAGGTGGGAAAAAAATCAAGAAATAAAGGGCGGTTTGGTTTTCAATTATCGGCGACGAGGTCTTATGAGGGTAAAGCGTTTCGGTGGGGTGTTAATTGCCTGAATCAGGATTGCAAACTGCTAACGAGTCTTGGGAAAAACCGTTGCAAACCCAGCAATTGCCTGTTGTATCTCTGCTTCGGTGTGTGTTGCCATGACGGTAAGCCTTAAGCGGCTTGTGTTCGGTGGCACCGCGGGTGGACGGATCGCTGGCGCGAACACTCCCTCGGCGAGTAATGCATCCGCAACGCTTGTTGCCTGTTGAGGGTTTCCTAACACTACCGGAAGAATCTGTGTTTCACTCGGCAATAGGGTGTACCCCAAATTAGTCAATGCAGTTTTAAGACATCTTGCATGCGAGGATAAACGTTGCCGTAATTCAGGCGAAGAACACATGACATCAAGTGCAGCATTCGCCGCTGCCAAGATCGCAGGTGGTAATCCTGTCGTGAAGATGAAACCGCGCGCCTTGTTAATGAGCAATTCAATCAGCGAGCGACTCCCCGCTATATACCCGCCAAGGGCACCGACTGCCTTGCTGAGTGTCCCCATCTGGATAATATCTGTCCCTTCCAATCCAAAATGCGTAACGGTACCGCTCCCGTCTTTTCCTAACACGCCGAATCCATGAGCATCATCTACCAGTAACATCGCATTGTAGTGTGTAGCGACTTCGTAAATATCCCGTAGCGGTGCAATATCGCCATCCATACTGAAAACACCATCCGTCACGATGAGTCGCCGCCGGAACGCGGTCGATTCCGATAACAACGTCTTGAGATGCTCCATATCGCAGTGCCGATAAACCTTCTTAGTGGCACGGCTGAGTCTACACCCGTCAATGATACTGGCGTGGTTAAGTGCGTCGCTCAAGATGAGGTCGCCTTCATCCGCAAGCACCGGAATAATGCTCGTATTGGCAGCGTACCCTGAACTGAAGACAAGCGCGGCTTCGGTGTGCTTCGTTTTGGCGAGGTTGGTTTCTAACGTTGTGTAGAGTTTGCTGTTCCCGGAGATGAGACGCGATCCACTTGCCCCTGTGCCGAAAATTTGCGTCGCCTCAACAGCAGCAGCGATCACCTGCGGGTGTGTGCTTAACCCCAGATAATTGTTTGAACCGAGCAGCACGACCTCGCGTCCATCAAGATGGATTGTGCCTGTGGGCGCGCTCATGACAGTGCGGAGGTGACGGCGTAAACCTGCTTGTTCCAGTGCCGCGCATTCTGTATCCAACCAATCGTGGCTATCCATCTCTCACCCCATGAACTGTCTCAGGAAAAGATGGCTCTGCCGCAAAGCGCGTTGTCGCATTTCTAACGTCTCTTCATAAGCCCGATCCTCTACTTCAACACAGACCGCGCCTTGGTAGTTAGTATCACTCAAGACGGAGAAAAAGCTGCCCCAATCGACATCGCCAAGTCCGGGCAGTTTCGGTGTATGATAAGACAAAGGCGTTGCGAGGATACCGACTTCATCAAGCTTTGCTCTGTCTAACCGTACATCCTTTGCATGCACGTGGAAGATTCGATCGGCGAAGGTAACAAGCGGTTTCAGATAGTCCATCTGGAGCCATATAAAGTGGGACGGGTCGAAGTTGAGTCCGAAATTCGGGGATGGGATCTCCGTAAACATCCGTTCCCAAACGGCGGGGCAGTAGGCGAGGTTTTGACCAGCGGGCCATTCGTCCTCAGTGAAAAACATTGGGCAATTCTCAATCCCAATGCGGATGCCGTGGTCGGCAGCAAAGTGAATGAGTGGTGCCCATACCTGCTTAAAGCGGTGCCAATTCTCATCTATCGTGCGTGTCTGATCTCTGCCGATGAACGTGTTCACGATGTCTATTGACAGACGTTCTGCTGCCAGAATCAGTTTCTTAAGGTGTTCACTGTAGATAGACGCTTCGGTTTCATCAGGTGTTAGTGGATTCGGGTAGTAGCCTAAGCCGCTGATTGTTATCCCGGCATCCGAGACGCATTGTAGGATTTCATCTGCTTCCACATCTGAAAGATCCGCTACATCAACGTGTGTAACACCGGCGTAACGCCGTTCCGCTTTCCCTTTGGGCCAGCACATCAATTCGACGCAATCAAAGCCGGTATCAGCCGCGAATTGGACGACTTCTGTCAACGACTGTTCCGGCAAAATCGCGCTCACAAATCCCAGTTTCATAAACAACCTCTGTTTCGTTTTAAACAGTTTATTAGCACTTACGCATTCTGTCTTAAAGTCCCCCTGATAAGGGGGATTTAGGGGGTTTCTTCCAATACGCGCAAACTATTTATGAGACGTGCTGTTGATGCTGACAAAATGCTATACCCGATGGCTCTCTCTAACATACGCTCGCAAATGCTCCAACGCGCGCCCACTGTCCATCACCGCCCGCGTCCGTGCAAATGCCTCCGCAGGTTCAGGGCAAATCCCCAATAGATAATCTACCATCGCCGTATTCAGTAGAATCCTATCGTAGATATGTCCTTTTTCACCCGATAGAGCCGCCACGCCTAATTCCGTAAACGCTTCTGCACTCGCTACCTCTGGACGCGGACTCCGTATATACTCAATTCCATAAACCGCTGGGTCTATATCCATCGCGAAGTCTTCGCGCGCATCATCCACACGCCGAAAGCCTTGCGAATAGTTGACCGCCATCCTGTCGCTTGTAGACGGTTTGCCGAGACGAAGCGCATAATGACTTGTGCCTTCTTCACCCTTGATAGCAACAGCCGCATCAAAACCACGTTCCCACGCCAATTGCAGGAGCGGTTTCTCATAACCGATGTGGTAGTAACCAAGCACCATATAATTCGACTCCCGTGCCGAAAAGAACTGCTGTGCCTTTTCCGTCGCTGCCCAAGGCGGACGTTTCTTGATATGCACCCGCAATTCACGCAAATCGTAAGCATCGCGACAATACTCACGCTGACTAATATACCCAAATCCCACCGATGCGTCTGTAATCAGTGAAGCCGTCTGCGTAAGCGAGAGTTGTGTGTTCGCACCGAGAGTCTTCAAGATTGTCTCCTCTGTCACACCGTTTTTCGGCGGCATTGCGTCCACACTATGAAGAAGTGATGCTTCACCGAGTGCAGCGCGCACCGCTGCTACAAAAAGTGTCGGACGAAAATAGCGCGTCGCGCCATCGTAAGGCTGCCCAAAATGTGTGAGTGCCGCGACATCAATTGGCTCAACTGCTTCCGGCCCGAAAAAGGCATCAAGATAACCTCTGACCTCTTCGTAAGTTTCACGGTTCATCCGTTGCCCGATAAGTGCGGCACCTTTGAACGCGGGGTTGACAGCGTCGCTGAGGATCGCTTCGCACATCTCACGCGTTTCGGCGTAACTTAAATGTTTTGCCCGTAAAATCTTTTCCAAGGCGTTCACGACAACTACCTCCGTCGCGTTCGCGGGGACATAACCCTGTTCAGGGTTCATGAGGTATTGAATTTCCGGTGGCAGTTGTTCTGTCAATACCGAGTGGTATTTACGAAACGCCGCTGCTTCTGCTGGACTCCACTGCGTCGGTTTAGGGAAATAGGCGCGGAGCGTCATCGCCGCGAAAAACGCACCCATCTGTGCCGCTGATGCAGCATCCGATGCTGGGAGTTCACCCGTTATGGATTTTAAAATTGTTTCGAGAATGGGTGCCGGTTGTGGGAAATCCGACGGGTTCACACCCAACGGACGTGTCTGATGCGGCCCTGTGCAAACGCGTGCCTGTGCCTCAAGCACATCATCATTCGGCCCTGGATATGCCGGTGTATATGAAAGAGAATCAAAATCTGCCATTTCAGGCGGTCCTCCGAGCGTAACGCCAATTACATTTCTACGGGGCAAAGTCTTTGACAAGAGAAGTTGATTCTATTATACTGCTTTTAGGAGATTAAAACAAATTTTGCTACGCTATGACACCAAAAAAACTTGACAATCGCGCGAAAACATAGTATAATTATACTATACTAAAAATAAGTTGGAAAATATCTTGCATAAGATCCGTAGCAACCGAAATATTACATTTGCCTTGGTAACTTTTTTCGCAGCGAGAAATGATACAGAAATTGCCAAAAAACCCATACAGTGACTGGGTTCACGGCGAAAATCAGAAAATTGCCAAAAACGAAGAAAGTTACCATTTGGTAACTTTTCGGGATAAAAAATCTGTTTTTGGTATCTTTCAAGACAGTGGAGAAAATATCCCAGCAAAGATCAAATAAAGCCGATAAACCTTAATCGAAAAGTGCTATGCTATTGACAATATCAACCACATATTCTCCTGCGACAGACCTCGGTTATCTGTTGCATAAACACCCTGCGCGGCTGCAATCTTTTGAACTTACTTTTGGGCAAGCACACGTCTTCTATCCAGAAGCACGCACTGAAAAATGCACAGCAGCACTACTGCTTGATATTGATTCGGTTGCACTTGTCCGCCGTCCTCACGGGCAATTCGCAGAAAATTTCGCATTGGCACAATACGTTAGTGACCGTCCATACGTTGCTTCGTCGTTCTTGAGTGTCGCAATCGCGCGGGTGTTTGGCAGCGCGTTGTCCGGCAAATGCAAAGAGCGTCCACAACTTGCGGAGACCGAGATCCCTCTAACGGCACAATTATCCATCTTACCGTGTCGCGGCGGAGAGAAATTGCTGCGACGACTTTTTGAGCCACTGGGTTATACAGTAACAGCAGAACGACACGGGTTAGACCCACACTTCCCAGATTGGGGACAGAGCCGTTATTTCACAGTAACACTCGAAAACACCTGTCGCGTGAGCGAACTCCTCACGCACCTCTACGTTTTGATGCCTGTACTTGACGACGAGAAGCACTACTGGGTGGGTGATGCAGAGATCGAAAAACTCTTAAAGCATGGTAACGATTGGCTCGCTGAGCATCCAGAACAAGAATCTATTGCCCGTCGCTACTTAAAGCATCAACGACACCTGACGCGTGAGGCACTCGCCCAATTGCGCGAGGAAGAGGCACAAGCGACTGACGAGACGGTTCAAGTAGGAGAGGCACAAGTTGAAGAACGGATCGGGCTGAATGAAATTCGCTTGGCTACGGTGACTGAGAGCCTCAGGCAGTCCGGCGCGAAACGCGTTCTTGATTTAGGGTGCGGCGAAGGAAAGTTACTCCGTAAATTGTTAGCTGAAAAGCAGTTTGAAGAGATCGTTGGAATGGATGTTTCACATCGCGCCCTGAAGATCGCACAAGAACGCCTCCATTACGACAGGTTGCCGGAGAAACAGAAAGCACGGCTTCGCTTGTTCCAAGGGTCGCTTGGGTATCGAGATAAACGCTTAACTGGATACGATGCCGCCGCGGTGGTAGAAGTAATTGAACACTTAGATTTACCACAACTCGCGGCTTTTGAGCGAGTCCTGTTCGAGTTTGCCTGTCCACGGACGGTTGTGTTGACGACACCGAACATAGAATACAACGTGAAATTTGAGAATCTACAGGGTGGGAATTTTCGGCATAAAGACCATCGTTTCGAGTGGACACGTGACGAATTTCAGTCTTGGGCAGCAGATGTCGCCAAACGCTTCGGGTATACCGTTGTGTTTCACCCGATCGGACCGGAGGCTGAAGACGTTGGTGCCCCGACCCAGATGGCGGTCTTTAACCGCGAAGGTTCTGGAGAACATATAACATGAAAAAACAGATGTTTATGGCGGGAAAAATAAAGAGTGAGGGTACTGAGAATGCTTATTAGGGTTCCTGAACCTTCACTGATCCTCCTCATTGGACCCTCCGGTTCAGGCAAATCTACCTTTGCACATAAGCATTTTAAGCCGACCGAAATCCTTTCATCGGATTTCTGCCGAGGGCTTGTTTCGGACGATGAGACCGATCAGACGGCAACGAACGACGCATTTGAAGTGCTGCATTTCATTGCTGCAAAACGGCTCGCTGCTGGGAAATTGACGGTCATTGATGCAACCAACGTCCAAGCTGAAGCACGGAAGCCTTTGGTCGCATTGGCGCGCGAATACCACTGTTTAATTGTTGCTATTGTGTTTAACATGCCCACGAAACTCTGTCAGGAAAGAAACGATGCACGTCCCGACCGCAATTTTAAACCGCATGTTATCCGCCAGCAGCATCAGCAACTCCGCCGTTCACTGCGCAATCTTAAGCGCGAAGGTTTTCGGAACTTCCTCTATATGATGTCCACACCGGAAGCCGTTGAAGCCGTCCAGGTCGAACGCCAACCCTTATGGGTGAACCGCACAGACGAGCAGGGACCCTTTGACATCATTGGTGATATTCACGGTTGTTTCGATGAACTGGTTGAATTGCTTAAAGAACTCGGTTATACTATCTCAACACAGTCCGATGGTAACACCGTCGTTGCGCCACCACAGGGCAGGAAAGCCGTCTTCGTCGGGGATTTTGTTGACCGAGGTCCAAAGGTCCCAGAAGTCTTACGCTTAGTCATGCAGATGCAAAAGGCTGACGCAGCGATCTGTGTGCCGGGGAATCATGATGTAAAACTGGTGCGTGCACTTCGCGGCAAAAATGTAAAACCGACACACGGGTTAGCAGAATCGCTCGCGCAATTGGAGAAAGAACCAGCCGAATTCAAGACACAAATCGCAGAATTCTTAGATAGTTTGGTGAGCCACTACGTCCTTGATAATGGAAAACTGGTCGTTGCGCATGCTGGAATGAAGACAGAATTACAAGGTAGGGCATCCGGGCGCGTCCGGGAATTCGCACTCTACGGCGAAACCACAGGAGAAACCGATGAATTTGGCTTACCGATTCGGCTCAATTGGGCTGACGAGTATCGCGGTGCTGCAACTGTTGTTTATGGGCACACCCCAATCCCAGAACCGCAATGGGTAAACCGCACAATCAACATTGATACCGGATGTGTTTTCGGCGGCAAACTCACGGCACTACAGTACCCTGAAAGAGAACTCGTATCTGTCCCGGCACACCAAACGTATTATCAACCGGCGAAGCCATTTCTTGCGGATGAGAGCCAACGATCTACCAAAACACACGCGTCCGACGATATCCTAAACATTGATGATGTACTCGGAAAACGCATTATCAGCACGCGGTTACATCACAACGTGACAATCCGTGAAGAGAATACGATCACCGCACTTGAGACAATCAGCCGTTTCGCTGTAGATCCGAAATGGCTTATCTACCTTCCACCGACAATGTCTCCGACCGAAACAACTAACAGCCCCGGTTTGCTTGAGTATCCAGCGGAAGCGTTCACTTATTATCGCAAACAGGGTGTATCCAATGTCGTCTGGGAAGAAAAACACATGGGGTCGCGTGCTGTCGTTATCGTTTGTCGAGATCCTGAAACCGCAAAAAGACGATTTGGTGTCGCGGACGACACGCTTGGCATCTGTTACACACGGACCGGCAGACGCTTCTTTGACGATACTACAATTGAAACCGAACTGTTGAAACGGGTGAAGGCGGCAATTGACAAAGCCGATTATTGGGAGACCCTAAACACAGATTGGATCTGTCTCGACTGTGAACTCATGCCGTGGTCGGTTAAAGCCCAAGAATTGTTACGGCAACAATATGCCCCGGTAGGCGCATCGGCGCGTGTTGCTTTGGAGGAAGCCCTTACCGCCTTGGAAACCGCTGCCGAACAGGGTATTGACGTAAGCCCTATATTAGATGACTATCGTCAACGCGCAGAAGCAGTGACCGGATACGTCAAGGCTTATCAGCAGTACTGTTGGCATGTCCAATCTATTGCGGACCTGAAGTTAGCACCGTTCCATTTACTCGCTACAGAAGGGACGGTATATTTCGATAAAAACCATCTCTGGCACATGGAAACGCTTCGCAAGCTCTGTGAAAATTCTGAAGGGAATCTGTTGTTCACAACTTCCTACGGGACGGTTGATGTAACTGACGACACAAGCCAAACTAAAGCGATCCATCGATGGGAAGAACTCACCGAGCAAGGCGGTGAAGGCACAGTCATCAAGCCTCTGGATTTTATCGTTCAAGGCAAGCGAGGCTTAGTCCAACCCGCTGTGAAGTGCCGAGGTCGTGAATACCTGCGGATCATCTATGGACCGGAATATACCTTACCGCAAAACTTAGAACGTCTCCGATCGCGCGGACTCTCTCACAAACGTTCCCTCGCGCTTCGAGAGTTTGCGTTGGGCGTTGAGGCACTTGAGCGTTTCATTCACAGTGAACCGTTGTCCCATGTTCATGAATGCGTTTTCGGGATTCTGGCACTCGAAAGTGAAGCAGTCGATCCAAGACTCTGAAGTTTTTTGATGAAAATCTTTGAAGATTACAACGAACCTTAGAAAATAGGAATTTCATTGGAAATGAAAAAGCGATCACTATACTACCTGTTAATTTTTTGCCTCGGTTTAGCAGTATGCCCGAGTTGTACAAGGCAAGAAACTTCCAATCCTACTACACCGGAAAACAACTCCGAAGTTGTACTTGAAAACTATCGACTGACCGGAGATGAAACGTGGGAACCTGAGAAGACTTACATTGTAAATGGGACGTTGGAAATTCCACGGAGTATGACCCTCAACATTCCACCCGGTACCACTGTTAAATTTGGACGAAACGCTCTCGTCACTGTAAAAGGGATCCTAAAAATTGGTGCACCTTTAGCACAAGCGCAGGTAACCCAACTCGTGTATCTTACATCTGACAATATCGGACCTGCACCTGGTGATTGGAACGGTATCTTCTTCGACCATACGCACGATTTGGAGAGTTTTATTAGAGGCACAGTTATAGAATATGCCACAGTCGCCTTGGATGTCAAAACGACATCACCGACGGTAGCAGAATGCACGCTTCGGTTCAATGAAACCGCTATCGCTTTAGATGGTAGCGATGCACGCGTCCGGTACAACGATATTGTCGACAATAGCATCGGAATTAGCACGATTGGGCGGCAAACGCTCCCTCGTATTGAAAAGAACAATATTGCTAAGAATGAAACCGGTATTTTCTGTGAAAATGTCCAGTCTACCATTCAACATAACAATCTAAATGCGAATATCTTCGCGCTTCGCTTGAATGTAAAGTTTGACCTCGTAGTCATCAACAATTGGTGGGGACATTCAGATCCAACCGAAATAGCGACTGTTATTATAGATGGTGGCGATCCAGGGTTAATCAATAAGCAGATAGGCACGGTTCATTATGAACCGTTTACGGATGTCCGAATTGTTGATGCTGGGTTTCCATATTCAACACTCCTCGCTGAATTGGGGAAATAATAAGCTTGAAAACGCACTTTCAGAGCGGGCTAATGCTGTTGGATTCTATGTGCTACAGGAGAATCTAATAGATGCGTGATTTTCTAAAAAATATGGTGGCAACCCTCATCTGTTTATCAGGCATACACATTCTCATTCGGGAATTCCTCTGCCGGAACCGGGTCGCTATCCTCATGTATCACGATACAAAGCCGACAGTCTTCGCGAAACATCTCGCTTATCTTTCACGCCATTACACGATCATATCACTGGATACCTTGGTCTCTGCTATCTACCAGAAGGATTTCTCACGAGTACCCGAAAAAAGTGTTGTAATTACAATCGACGATGGTCACGCCGGTAATATTGAACTCTTACCCCTTTTCAAGCAGCATCGTATTCGTCCGACGCTCTTTGTCTGCACTCGGATTATCAATACGCATCGGCATTTTTGGTTCAGAATAGATGAACACTCTAAAGCGGAAAGAGAAAAACTCAAGCGGCTGCCGAATGCAGAACGGTTGGCATACCTGAAACGGACGGCTGACTTTGAACCTGAAAATGTTTATCCAGACAGGCAGGCACTGAATATCGTGGAAATGAAGGAGATGATGGCGGACGTTGACTTTCAACCGCATACGCAGTTCCATCCGATTCTGCCGCATTGCACCGAAACGGAGTGTAGGCAAGAAATTATTGGGAGCAAGGTGGATTTAGAAAAACTTTTGGGGGTTGAATGTTCTCATTTCAGTTACCCCAACGGTGATTATACCGAACGCGAAATTAAGATGGTGAAAGCGGGTGGATTCCGATCAGCGCGCACAACGGTTATAGGCTGGAATACACTTGAGACTGCACCCTATCAACTGAAGACTATTCCGATTGCCGATGATGCTCGGCGCGCGCTTTTCCGGGCGCAACTCACAACAATCCCGCAACGCCTTAATCAATGGGTGAGTTCTTTATTTTCAAAGTAAAGGTTGACCGATACGGTTATACCAGTGTTAAGGGTGCTTGTCTCGGATTAAAATGCACACATTCAGAGGGTGTGATGTGCTGAGTATCAGTGTGTTGTAGCCTGCTCCCGCGACAACTTGTCGCTTGACAATTTCTGTTGGATGTGTTACAATATTGGCATGTTGCCTGCGGGTTTTTCCACGGTTTCTGAAGGTTTATCGCACCCGCATCGCTATTTTACGCAAAACTTATACCTATGTTATTGGGAGGTGATTTAGATGGTTTTCTTAACAGGTGCCAGAGGTTACATTGGCGGACACTTGCATCAAGCATATCCTTCGGCAAAAACGCTTGATGAAAACAGATGTTTTCAGCGTTGGGAGACACTGTTCTCTGAAATACGAAATTCAATAGAACAAGCAGCAACAATTATTCATTGCGGTGCAATAGCCGATTCGCTTTATCAAGACCCTGATATCTTTAAATGGAATTACGAAGCGACAAAACAAATTGCTGATATGGCGCGTCAAGAAAACGCCTCTCTCATTTTTATATCGTCTTGCACGGCAATCTCCCCGAAATCATTATATGGATGGTCCAAGCGAGTTGCTGAAGATTACATCCGAGCCAACAATGAAAAGTATTGCATTTTAAGGCTCTACAATGTCTACGGTGCTGAGGAAAATCGGCCGCCTGAAAACCATTCTGTACCTGAAAAACTCATGCGGCGGACACTCCGCTATGTATTCTATCCATTCCGACGAGACTATATCCACGTAGAGGATATTGTTCGGGCTGTCCACTATGTTGAAGATTCAAATATTACAGGCACCTATGATGTTGGAACGGGGAAAGCCGTTGAAGTGAAAGAACTCGCAAAGTTAACCGATGGCGAATTCTATACGGAGACAACAGCTGCAGATGTTTTAGGGGAAAACCACCCACCCCTTGAACTGCAAGCACGTTCAGAATTTATGATCCCCGGCTTTAAACCAATTCGAGATGTGTTTTCTCAGTTTGTTGGCACTTAGGTGGAGAATGAAAATCAATACATCAGACCCCAGTTGTAATCTTCTACTTTGCTTTAGCCACCAATACAGAGCGCATGACACAAAATACAACCCGCTTCGCGACACGAAATGTAGATATACCTTGGGCGCGCTGGAAACCCAAACAGCCTCGCCAATTGTAGCAGAATGCACACTATTCTGAACGTCTCCCAAAACCACTATATTCGCGGCGGCTCTGACCGCTACTTTTTTGTGCTTGCCGAATTGTTGCAAAAGCACGGACACCGAATCATCCCCTTCACGACGGCGAGTGCTGAGAACGAACCCTCCGAATGGGAACGTTATTTTCCACACGGTGCAAATTTTGAGCAACCACGGATAGCGGACTTGCTACGCTTTTTATATTCCCAAGATGCCGTTAAATCAATTCGACGATTGCTAAAGGACACAGAGATTGACCTCGCGCATTTCCATATCTACTACGGTAAATTAACTGCCTCAATTTTAGGCGAACTTAAAGAAGTTGGCATCCCACTCGTTCAGACGTTACACGACTTTAAATTGACCTGCCCAGTTCATAGTCATATCTCAAACGAAGAAATTTGTGAAGCCTGTGAAGGTAAACACTTCTGGCGCGCGCTACCGAAACGCTGCAATAGGGGTTCATTCACACGCACTGCTTTGAACGTTACCGAATCTTATGTTTCTCGGATACTCGGTTCACATGATAAGTTTGACCATTTTATTTCGGTATGCCACTTCAACCGGGAAAAGATGATACAGTATGGTATCCCTGGAAATAAAATATCAACCATACACAACTTTGTTGATGTCTCCGACATCACGCCGAGTTCCAAAATCGGGGACTATCTTCTCTATTTTGGGCGGTTGTATCGGGCAAAAGGTATTTTTACGTTGATAGAAGCTGCGCTGCCACTCAAGCACGTACCCCTCTATATTGTCGGAGATGGTGAGGCGGTGCCTGAAATCCAGCGTATGCTTGAACAGAATGGGTGTGAGCATATCCATCTTCTCGGTTTTAAGCAGGGCGATGAACTTCGGGAACTAATTCAGAATAGCATTTGTATGATCTTGCCATCCGAGTTGTATGAGAACTGTCCGATGTCTATTTTAGAATCTTATGCCTACGGCAGACCAGCGATCGGTGCCGATATCGGTGGAATCCCTGAACTCATCGAAGACGACGTTGATGGATTGCTCTTTCCAGCGGGCGAACGAGACGCGCTGCGGGAACGCTTGTTATGGATGTTTGAACATAAAACCGAAGCTATAGGGATGGGGCGCGCAGGCCGCCGCAAGGTGGAAACCGAGTTTAATCCAGAGATTCATTATGAAAAGATTATGAATGTCTATCAACAATTTTTGTAGAGACTCTCTCCTAAATCAGATGTTGCTAAACGCTGCTTCTGTGCTTCAATTCGGTAAACTGTTTGTAGGACGCGTTTAAAAATCGCGGATAAGCATGATTTTTTTTGAAAATTGAGACCAAATATGCTATAATTTCTTAGCAAGGTTGTATACTGAAGAATGTATCCTAAAGTGCACAAACCTGTCGCTTTAGGGTCATAGAACAGAGATTAAACCTTTCATTAACTTTTTGATTTACAATTTAAAATAAAGGACATTAACTATGTTAAAATTTCAAATATTTCTCGTTGCTGTTTTGATGAGTTGCATTGCCTTTATGTCTTGTGAGCGGGCACAACAAATAGTAAGCCCGGTCATGCCAGAGGCGGATACCGCAGAACCCGCTGACACAGCAGAACCCGCTGACACAGCAGAACCCACTGACACGACAGAACCCAGTGATGTGGTGGATATGCCAGATATGACTGACCCAACTATGGTAGGATCTTCTGTCGTTATTAACGAACTGATGGCAGACAATGACAATATTATCGCTGATCCACAGGGAGATTATGACGATTGGCTTGAGTTGTATAACCTCACCGATAGTGCTGTGCTGCTCACTGGAATGTATCTTTCTGACAAAGAGGACAATCTTACCAAGTGGGAATTTCCGGAAAATACCGAGATCACAGCAAATGGGTATTTGATTGTGTGGTTAGATGAAGATCATGATGACGAAAATGCGACTGAAGGACTGCATGCCAACTTCAAACTGTCTAAAAGTGGTGAGACGGTCATCCTTGTCGGGACAGACGCGCATGGCAATCGAGTACTGGATAGCGTTACGTTTGGAGAGCAAGAGACAGACGCATCCTTCGGACGCTTGCCAGATGGCACCGGTGATTTCCAAGTTGTACAGGCGACCCCTGGCGCAGCAAATATGGCAAAGTAGAACCCGAATAATCACCTAAGTTGCTTCAGTGAACCTAAATATTAAAGTTTATCCTTTGGAGTAGAGGGTGTAAGACCTGCAATCGCAAGTGCCCTTTGTTGATACCACAATCCGCTCCGCGCAGGGGGATCCTTCCGCCTGCGCGGAGCGGGGGGAGTATGTCAACTGAAATATAAAATTGATTTTCTAAGATTGCTGATGAGGAGTATAAATTTGGAGTTTTTCACATATACCGTATCAATGCGCACACCGCTTTTAAACTGGACCGCGGGGATTGCCCATATTGTCGTCCTAACTCTCATCGCATGCGCTCTCTTTTTCACACCCTACCAAATGGTAATCGCACAAGTTGTACATATTCCGGATCCGAATCTCCGCGCCGCCCTTGAATTGGCACTTGATAAAGAGACTGGGGCGGACATTACTCGGGCTGATATGGAAAGTTTGGAAGTGCTTCAAGCCAGCAGGTGTCACTTTTTAAAACCGACCGGAATCCCAAGATGGTTGCCAGTACCACAGAGATGTCCAGATGATAGATTCGGGACCGACATTCAAGATCTAACCGGACTTGAATTTGCTGTCAACTTGAAAGAGCTGCATCTTGCTCATAACCAAATATCAGATGTGTCGCCACTCAAAACATTGACAAAACTCATAGTGTTAGATCTTCACCAAAACTCTAAAATATCCGATGTTTCTCCACTCAGTAATTTGACAAACCTTACACACCTTTCTCTATGGGGGAACCGGGTATTTGATGTTTCGCCACTCGGTGTCCTCACAAACCTTACCTACTTATCTCTTGAACACAACCGTGTATTTAATGTATCGCCACTCAGTAATTTGATAAACTTGACAGGATTGGATATTGAAACTAACCGAATATCTGATTTGTCGCCACTCAAAGTTTTAACAAAACTCGAATACTTAGATTTTGACCACAACTGGATATCAGATATCTCTCCGATCAAAGATATGGTAGGACTAACACTTCTGGATGCTTCCGACAACCAGATATCAGATGTGTCGCCACTCGCAGGTTTGACGAGACTGAGGCAACTGGATATTGATGATAACCAGATATCAGATGTGTCGCCACTCGCAGGTTTGACGAGACTCATAGGACTTCAACTTGATGGCAACCAGATATCGGATGTGTCGCCACTCGCAGGTTTGACGAGACTCTCCGGGCTTCAACTTGATGACAACCAGATATCAGATGTGTCGCCACTCGCAGGTTTGACGAGACTGAGGCAACTGGATATTGATGATAACCAGATATCAGATGTGTCGCCACTCGCAGGTTTGACGAGACTCATAGGACTTCAACTTGATGGCAACCAGATATCGGATGTGTCGCCACTCGCAGGTTTGACGAGACTCTCCGGGCTTCAACTTGATGACAACCAGATATCAGATGTGTCGCCACTCGCAGGTTTGACGAGACTGAGGCAACTGGATATGGACCACAACCAGATATCAGATGTGTCGCCACTCAAAGATATGGTGGGACTAACATTGCTGGATCTTGATGACAACGGGTTATCGAACATATCCGCACTTAAGAATTTGAGACTATTGAGAGTGTTAGATCTTGGAGACAATCAGATATCCAATGTGTCGCCACTGAAAAATATGGTAAATCTAACAGAATTGGATCTTAACGACAATGAAATATCGGATGTGTCGCCACTCAGAGATATGGTAAAACTGACGATACTTGATCTTGATGGCAACCAGATATCGGATGTGTCGCCACTCGAAGGTATGACGGAACTGACGATACTTGATCTTGATGGCAACCAGATATCGGATGTGTCACCACTCAAAGATATGGTAAAACTGACAGAATTAGATCTGCATGACAACCAGATATCGGATATATCCGCTCTCAAAGATTTAACAAACTTAGTGATACTAAATCTTAGGGACAACCAGATATCGAATTTCTCTCCAATTGCTGGATTGATAGGGAATCTGACGGAATATGATGATAGTAATCAAATGGAGACGTTTGTCAAGACAGCAGATGTGAACCGGAATGGTACTGTGGATCTGATAGACCTTATCTTAGTGGCAGTTCACTTTGACAATCCTGATTTTGCAGATGCCGCCCGATTGGGTGTCTATCCAGATGTTAACGGCGATGGTGTTGTTGATGTGAAAGATTTAGTCGAAGTTGCTGCAGAAATAGATACCGACGCGGCCGCTCCCATGCTCAGGAACAATCCAAGCGAGATATCCAGTCTCACTATAGAGAATCTTCCTAAGTGGATTGCTCTTGCAAGGCAGCTTAAACAGGACCCGGGCACACAAAAAGGTATTGCAGTCTTGGAACAGATCTTGGCATCTCTCACTCTTATTGAAGAATCGCCGAAAGTGACAGCACTACTGGCAAACTATCCAAATCCATTCAACCCGGAGACATGGATACCCTATCAGTTGGCAAAGCCCGCTGAGGTTAGCATTTCAATTCATTCTACGGATGGAAAACTTGTAAGAACATTGGAGTTGGGGCAGTTGCCTGTAGGAATATATCACAACAAGTTTCGCGCAGCATATTGGGATGGCCGGAATGAATTCGGCGAGTCTGTGGCAAGCGGTATCTATTTCTATACACTCACCGCAAATGATTTCGTGGCTACTGGCAAAATGATTATTGAAAAATAGTATCAAATCAGGCAAAGCCAATTGCTTTTCGGTTTTCCATTTCTCGTGTTCCCTCAATTTCTCAATTGGGCTTCTTTAGTAAATCCAGTAATAGACATATTTCCAATCAAAAAACCGAGATTAGGAGTCTTAACTGTAGGAACTGAGTGGTTTGGTGTTAAATACCAGCGTTTTTAATTCTAATAAGGAAACTTTTAACGGACTACACCGTAAGGAGAAAAATGAGAATTTTAATAACGTTACTGCTCATTTTTTGCCCGCTGTGCACAGCATCAAGTGAAATTCGATTTGAGGATGTGTCGCAGCAAGTGGGTATTAACCGTGTTGGTGAAAGTTGGGGGAATGCTTGGGGTGATTTTGACGGTGATGGGTACCTTGATTTGTGGGCTAATAATCACCGCCACAAACCAAGCCTTTATCGGAATAATGGTGATGGCACCTTCACAGACGTTATTGACGAGGTATGGGATGCAAATCCCGAGGCGGATACACACGGTTCGGCATGGGCAGATTTTGATAACGATGGTGACCAAGATATGATTGTGTTATCCGGTGCTGGGGGCGGGTCAGGCAATTTACACCGGAACCACTATAACCATTTTTATATAAATGAGAACGGTCTATTGGTAGAACGTGCTGCCGACTTCGGTTTGGATTATCCATATTTGCGAGGTAGGACCCCTCTCTGGTTGGATTTAAACCGTGATGGTCGGCTGGATCTTCTTCTCATGGGTGATGCTGGGCGGGATAAGACTGGTAACTTAGCCCCATCTGCTCTGTTCGCACAAACGATGAATGGTTTTGAAAATATCACCGCCGCTGCTGGGTTCCTGCAACCGAGTGGTAAGTTAGCACAATATTCTGATATAACTACAGATGGAGATATGGAAATCATCATTAGTAATCAGAAGTATCCGCTCGTAATATATGATACATCTGTAAGTCTCCTTGAAAATTTAGTTGGGATACTTAAAATTCCTTTTAGTTACCCTGTACAAGATGCTGCAATTGCAGATTTTAACGGAGATCTGCTCCCCGATTTCTTTGTCGCCCGCGTGGTTTACCAGTCTCACGCAACGCAGATAGATCCTTGGAAATTAGAATTAAACATGCGAAACAATCCAACAGAAAAAGGGGTTAGTTTCAAAACGGAAGGGGATGTCTCTTTTCAAGTGTACTCAGAATGGGGACCGCGGTTACCTTTAGTTGTAATCGGTGCCGATGGACACCCGGTAACAGCGTTTGATGGCGGTGAGTTTCAAGCTGTAATACCGACCCGACGATCGGCAATTTTTGAAGTCACACTCTCTCCTGATGATCCGAGGGTCATAGGGTTGAAGCCTCGCGCTACATTTCCAAAATATGGGATTTATGTGGGGTATCAGCCGGATACAAAAAAATGGACGCTCATCTACAAACTTCCCGCTTCAGTAACCATGGTAGAAGCGACACAACCTATATCAGAATTAGAAACTATTAACTTTTCATTGACGGATCTGCAGCCGCAGCCGTCGTCTCGGCTGGTGATTAACCGCGGAAATATGTTCCAGAGTTCTGGAGCCGCGGGGACTTTTAATACCTTTGAAGACGGATGTTCTGTCGCAGCAGGTGACTTTGATAACGATATGGATATTGATCTCTATCTTGTGCGTTCAACAAGTGCTGAGAACCTTCCTAATCACCTTTATGAAAACCGAGGAAATGGTGATTTTATCCAACGCGCTGACGCAGGCGGCGCAAATGGAAGCACACAAGGGCGAGGAAAAAGCGTGACGATGGCTGACTACGACAGAGATGGTTATCTTGACTTTTTTGTCACCAACGGCAGAGGCCCTTACCCTTTGAGCAGGGGACCTGATCAACTTTTCCGAAATATGGGCGTTGGCAATAATTGGCTCCAAATTGATCTGGAAGGAACCGTTTCAAATCGGGATGGGATCGGCGCAAGGTTATTCGCAACGACACCTGATGGGAAAACCCAACTCCGCGAAAATGGTGGAGGTATCCATACAGCGCAGCAGGATCAGAAACGCATCCATTTCGGATTGGCACAGAATGAAAGGGTGAGTGAATTAGTCATAAACTGGCCCAGTGGTATCGTACAGAAATTAACGGATGTCCCCATCAATCAAGTATTGCACGTTGTTGAACAGGGTAAGCAAATGTTTCATACTGGCGATGTCAATCAGGATGGCCAGGTGGATATACTTGACCTCCTTATTACCGTAGTACATTTCGGCGAAAAACCACCTACAGACCGGCGAGTTGATACCAACAAAGATGGAGAGATAAATATCGAGGATCTCGTTGCGATTATTAAGGTTATTGAAGAGAATCAAAATATCGCTGCAGCACCGGTTCGGAAACATCAAACTACTCCGATGCCCACTGCTATATCAAATGATATCACCGCATTGTCCGATGCCGCTATCGCCCACCTCCATTCTTTTTACCAAAAAATTGAAGAAGTTCCAGGGAACACTACACAAATAGCATTGGTAAAACGTTTTTTAAAACAATTGTTGATGCCTGTTAATGGTCCCTTGGAGACAAAACTCTATGCCAACTATCCGAATCCGTTTAATCCTGAAACCTGGATTCCGTACCAACTCGCAAGAGATGCTGAAGTCACGATACGTATCTATAACGCGTCAGGACAGGTTGTGCGAACAGTTTTCTCTGGACATCAAGCGTCGGGGTATTATCTCAGCCGCGATCAGGCAGCGTATTGGGACGGTAGAAACGAATTGGGTGAACAGGTCGCGAGCGGCGTTTATTTCTATGAATTGACAACGCCAACATTCACGCAAACAAAACGACTCGTAGTCACGAAATAGAGATTTTCTTTCTCTTTTTCTTCCCGTGCTATAAATCATGAAGTGAGAGAAAGAGAACAACGTACAGGGCCAGCAGCAAGCTGACAACGGAGAGTTGCGGACCTTAAGCAAACTCTGAAATTACCATTGGTGTCATTTCACGCTTGGCTTAAAATTAAAAACATGAAAAAAAAAGCATTAGTTACAGGCGGTGCGGGCTTTATGGGCGCACACGTAGTCGATGAACTTCTTCGCGATGGCGATACAGATGTCGTCGCACTTGACGACCTCAGCGGAGGTTTCCGAGAAAATCTCAACCCCACCGCAACCTTCGTTGAAGGAAGCATCCTTGATGTTTCGCTGATAAATAAACTCTGTGAGCAATACCAATTCGACTATATCTATCATCTTGCCGCTTATGCAGCAGAGGGACTCAGCCACTTCATCAAGCGATTTAACTACCAAAATAACCTTATTGGGAGTGTAAATCTTATTAATGCCGCAGTGAACCACAATGTCAAACGATTTGTGTTTACTTCTTCTATCGCTGTTTACGGGGAGAACCAACTCCCTATGCATGAAGGGCTTACCCCTATGCCAGAAGATTCTTATGGTATTGCCAAGTACGCCGTAGAGCAGGAACTCGCTGTCTCCAAACGGCTTTTCGGCTTGGATTACACTATTTTTCGTCCGCACAACGTCTATGGTGAACTCCAGAATATCAGCGATAAGTACCGAAACGTTATCGGTATCTTCATGAACAACATTATGCAGGATGAACCGCTCCGTATTTTTGGAGACGGCGAACAGACGCGTGCTTTCACACATATCGCAGATGTCGCCCCACACATCGCTCGCGCTGTAGATGTCCCCGGAGCGTCGAGTCAAATTTTTAACGTCGGTTCGGATAAACACGTCTCGGTGAACGAGTTAGCGGATTTAGTGATGACAGCAATGGATAAGGAAGTGCGTGTTATCAACGTGCATGCGAGAGAAGAGGTTAAACACGCCTATTGTTCCCATGAGAGGTTCCAGCAGGTTTTCGGAACAGCATCGCAGGTCGCATTAGACGACGGACTCCATCGCATGGCAGCGTGGGCTAAATCGGTTGGGCCACGTCCCGCTACCCAGTTTAGTGACATTGAGATTCGCAAAAATCTGCCCGAAGGTTGGAAATAAGTGCGTCCAGCCGGAACTCAAAAACCGCTATGGTCAAAAAACTCCTACAGCACAAGACTTTTTCGGTCATGGTGATTACCTTTGCTGGAATGGGGTTGAGCCTCCTTGTCCGGGCTATCTTGATTCCAAGGCGGTTCGGTTTTACCGTTACAGCTGATGAACTTACTGCCGCATTGACGATTGTGTTGGTCGTTGATACGATTGTCCGAGAAGGTGCTAAATTTAGCCTTGTGCCACTCTTCGTTACACGCGAAAAGGAGATGACTCGCACAGAATACAGACGCTTCACGAATAGCCTCCTGTTTTTTTTGATCTGTGTTGGCTTCGGGGTTTTTGTTCTAATTGAACTGCTCGCACCATGGATAGCAGGTGGATTATTAAGGAAGTCAACTATCAATGCTCAAAAAGGGACGACACTATTGCGGTTATGTGCCCCACTGATTATATTTGGATGTGGTAGCACAGTCCTCGGGGCGTTCTTGAACAGTCAACAGCATTTTAAAACCGTGGCACTCCGAAACGCAATACCGGCTGGTATTACAGCACTTGTGTTTTTACTGCTATGGAACACACAAAACCTTGAAAATTGGGTTGCACTCGCTTATAGTGGTGGCTTTATCACATACTTTGGTTGGTTATGCATCGGAGCGTATCGAATCGGACACCGGTATGAGGTTACAGGTATTTCTCTCGATACGCTACGTTCCTTGAAAAATACCGTCACTTTACCGACACTTGGTTTCGCAGTCCGACAAGTTACCAACCGCTTGTTAGTTGAAATATATCTCGTCTCGCACCTTGGGCAGGGCGTTGTTACACTCTATAAATCTGCCTTTCAAATTTTCTCGGCGTTACAGACACTCATCGGTATCAGTATCGCTACAACAGGCTTGCCCGATATGGCAGCCGACGGCGCGGTAAACGATAAGGAGAAATTAGGACAAACTGTCAGCCGAAATACGCGAGTCGCTATAATCATCGCGTTTCCGGTAACCCTGTTCATGCTGATATTCCACGGAAAAATTAGTTGGTTGTTGTATGGGCGTGGCGACTTTGATAACGCGTCAATTGAACTCATAGGGCAGCTCCTCTTTTGGCTCAGTACTGGTATGGTGTTTTCGTGTCTGATACCTGTATTAAATGCTGGACTCTACGCACAAAAGGCTTACCGACTCGTTTTCGCAAATATGGTAACGATGGCTGCTCTTAATTTTTTGATCGCTTACGGCTTAATCGAAACGTGGTGGATTCTCGGTGTCGCGTTGTCCATATCAATCACCGCACTTCTTGCTGTCGGAAACCTGACGTACCTCCTTAGGAGAACGCGGGTCTCTTGGTTTTAGAATGGTTTTCAGTGCGATTTTTTCTGCGAAAAAATCTTTCGGTTTTCAGTTTTCGGTTAAAGAGTTATCTTGGGGTCCTTATCAAAAAAGTTCCCGCTACAAGGTCTTAACCGACAACCGACAACCGACAACCGATAACTCTTATGAAAAATGTTGGAGATTTCAATTATCTTATTGTAGGTGGTACTACGAAAGCCGCGACAACATCGCTATTCGCCTATCTGACTGACCACCCGGCTATTTGCGCTGCTACTTATAAGGAGACTCGATTCTTCCTCAGCAGCGATTATCCGCTCCCCTCAAAATATCGATATAGCGGTGATGTCGAAGAATATGCTGCTCTGTTTCCTAACTGCGATGAAACGCAATTACGGATGGAATCGACCCCGGACTACCTATATTGTGAAAAGGCATGTGAGAGAATCGCTGAGTTTCTGCCATACGCTAAATTAGTCTTCAGTCTACGTGAACCCATTTCAAGGTTAACTTCATGGTATCGGTTCGCAAAGCAGATTGGCAAATTGCCACAAACCGTGAGTTTTGATGCGTATGTTGAGTTATTATTTACAGGCTTGAAACGCAACGGACGAGGTGAAGCACAGCATTTGCAAACACTCCAGCAGGGATGTTATACTACCTATTTGAAACGCTACTTTAACCAATTCGGTCCAGCGCGCATCCGCATTCTCTTTTATGAGGAGCTCGCAGCGGAACCCGTGAGTGTCATGGCGAGTTTATGCAACTTCGCCGGTATAGATGCCGATTTTTATGCGGACTACACTTTTAAAGTAACAAATCGCACCGAAAAGATGCGAAATTCCGAATTGCATCGGAAATATAGAGACTTCCGATTCCGACTGCGACGGTGGACTCATGACAAACCGATCATTCATAATCCATTGCGTATGATCAGACAGACAATTGAACCGATCTATCTCCGTTTGAACACGCAACCTGATAAGGAAATTCAGTTGTCAAAAGAAACACAACATCGCTTAGTTGATTATTATCAGCGTGATATTGATGCCCTTGCCGAATTGATTGGAAGCCCCTTACCATGGAAACCTCTACAAAAATCCAATTGATGATTGTTGGTGCACAGAAAGCTGGGACCTCCTCTCTCCTTCGTTACTTAGCACAGCACCCGGATATCCACACGCACGCACAGCCGGAGATGACCTTTTTCCTCCAAGACCGTGAGTACAGTCGTGGGTATCAATGGGCGTGTGCAAAATACTTTGCTGGAGAACATGGCCATGCCGAGGTCGCGGATAAACGACTCCTCGCTAAAAATGTGATGGTGATGCATTCCCCGGAAGTCATGCAACGGATTTATAAACACAATCCTGAGATACATCTCGTCGTCCTGCTGCGGGAACCTGTCGCACGTGCCTATTCCGCCTATTGGTGGGCTCGGCGAAGAGGTTGGGAGAATATCAAAACTTATGAAAAGGCACTGGCTGCTGAGGAAGATCGCCTGAACGAAGACTGGTTTAAATGGCGACAGTGTGCCTACCAGTACAACGGTATCTATTATCCACATGTCAAAAATTTGATAACGCAATTCGGTTTGAAGAATGTACACTGCATATTAACTGACGATTTGAAGGAAAACGCGCAGGCTGTTTGTCAACAGCTTTTTACATGTATCGGTGTCCGCACCGATTTTAAACCCGTCATTGGTGAAAGGCATAACCAAGCCGCTATGCCGCGTTCCGAACGATTTAATTATCTATTTACGCAGTTTCTTGCGTCCCACAATCCGCTGAGAAGAGCGATTCGGAAACTCCTGCCAGATGCTACTGCCTACAAGTTAAGAAAAACGATTCTGGATTGGAACGACAAATTCCAGAAGGACGTGAATTCAATTCCGCCGCTCAATCCAGAAACACGAGAACGCCAGATGGCGTATTTTCAACCCTTTAACGAGCAATTAGCCGAGTTATTAAACAGAGACCTCTCCTCTTGGTGTTTTAAGGATTAAACCTCCGCGCCGATTTGTCCTGCTTCGCAGTGAGAACTAAATCGGGTTTTGGTCCACATCAGAAACCAGGTCTCGTAATGAAGCAGATCGCTTATGGGGTTTTTACTTGGGTATTTCTTCAAGTACGCCGCAAAATGGAGGGTTTATTTGCTTGGGTGTTTCTTCAACTCGAAAGCGAGAACTATCAAGACAGAAAACTAATGAAACTTATCCGCAAGGTATTTTAAAAAATAATGATTTACTTTTTGACAGGGTACGTTGCTTTTGAAGAGTTTGTACTGAAGTTTCTACCGGTGAGCGATATTGTCTACTCCTATTTAAGGTTCTTCGGAGAATTACTCATCTATATCGCTTTTGGAAAGCTTGTCATTCATAAGCTCCATAAAGGTATCCCTTTCGTCAAAACAGCGATTGATTTGCCAATTATCGGGTTTTATACCGTTGTTCTGCTCTCAATATTGGTAAACAGGTCTCCCTTGATGGGCAGTATTTATAATATCCGACCATTTGCACGATATATTGTGCTCTTCTATCTCGTCGCAAACTCTTCCCTGTCAGAAGGAAAGATTACAACGTTTTTACGCATAATCCTCGGTGTCGGCATCTTCCAACTCGCGACGGGTCTCATTCAGTGGGTAGGGGGGCCTGCAGCGTTTGATTTCTTCCTGCCGCGTGAGTCAACGCTCGGTATCGCTGGGTTTACGAAAGAATACAGATTGCTTGAGATCGGCAGAGAAATTGGGAGTATCTACGGGACTTTAGGCGACACCGTGATTTACGGTATCTTCATGATTCTTGTTCTCATTGTCTATCTATCTCGTGTCCGACAATTGGAGTATCTAAATCTACTCGGTGCAGCACTGCTATTTTTCTTTATTGCGCGTTCGTATTCGCGCGCTGCTACTTTCTCCGCGCTACTTGCTGGTGGCGCGTGGTATTATTTCCATTATGGATGGAAAAAGACGCTCCAATTAGCATGCGCGACCGTGTTAGTCTTCGGTCTTTTGTTGGCAGTCGTAAACCCGTTTGGCCTTGAATACATAAACCCGCGCAAAGCAAGGGTCGGACTCGTCGGCAACGTAACAGGTGTATTTTCAGGTTCCTATGTCCGTATCGCACAAAAACAGCGACTTGGGTCGTTAATTGGGAATGTCCCAACAGTCCTCGTAAACAAACCTATCTTGGGCTATGGTGCAGACCAGAATTCTACGATTGAGGGACTCAATATGAGTAAACGATCGTTCCTTCTGAAAATACTCAGTAAAAGCGGCTTCAAGGATGTATATTGGGTTGCGATCCTCTGTTTCTATGGGCTATTGGGTCTCGGTTTCTTCGCCTTAATATTTTACCAACTCTTTCGCGCCGCGCTCAACCTTTACAAGAGATCCATCAGTACATCATCTGTTATAGAGCGCGGGCCGCCTGCTTCGCGCGTAACACAGCGGATCGCAATCATCATGCTCTGCCTCGTTGCTGTTACCGTATTCCTGCTTTTTTTTAATCGAACCCTTGAATACCGGGGCTACGGTTTTTACTTCTGGCTCTGCGCAGGTCTGATGTTCGCCAGTGATCGGGCACTGCCAACCTATAGGCCTTTGAAGATAACACTATGAAGTTTTTTATCCGTATGCTATTAGAAGTTTCCAGTTTCCAGTTTCCAGTTTCCAGTAAGAAAGTTGCGAAGTGTGCTAAAGTGCCTAAAGTTTTGAAGTTAGCAACTTTACTGGGGAAACACCCAAGCAAAAACACTTTCGCACACTTTACAGACTTCTTTAACTGGCTACTGGCTACTGGCCACTGGTTACTGGTCTTGATAATGGTGTTTCTGAGTGTCGGATGTGAAAAGGAAAAGCCGTTGCCTGATATACTACGTTTAGAAGTGGATACACGCAACGCACGGCCACTTCGCCACGCGCTTTACGGCTTCAACTCAAACATGATCAGTGGTGATTACGGCTATCTTGATCCCGATTTCGTTGAATTAACCAAAGTGCTTGCCCCAAAGACCTTGCGGTTTCCCGGCGGTACAGTCGGAAATTTCTATCACTGGGAACCGGGCGGCTTTTTTGAGAGTGAAATGGCATCGACTCTGAATGCGAGACTGAATCAACGCAATAAAGGAAATTACGTCAAACTCCAAAGACGGCGGAACGGTAAAATTCTTTTCGACGATTTTATGCAATTGTGTAACACACTAAATATAACGCCTGTCGTCGTTGTAAATTTATGGACAGGTAGTCCAGAAGAGAGTGCTGCGTGGGTCAATTATGCCAAAGACAAGGGATACGAAGTTAAACATTGGGAACTCGGCAACGAGTACTATCTACCGCACTATCTTAACAAATATCCTACCGTGGCAGCCTACATAGCGGAAGCCAAGAAACATGCCGCAGCGATGAAAGCCGTTAACCCGAAAATAAAAATATCTGTTTGTGCTACGCCGATCGGATTCCACAAAGAGGGTTGGTTGGTAAAAACACAGCAACGGGAATGGGATAAGGGACTCGCAGAGGATACCAGTTTTTATGATGCCTACACTGTTCATGTCTACGCGTACAAGGCTGTCCGAAAAAAAGAGATCGAGGAGATGCGAGGTTACCTGATGGGGTGGATTCACTTTGCTGTCCCGGAGGCACTTGCGTACTATGAAAAATTGTTTCCAGATAAAGAGATGTGGATAACTGAGTGGAACATTGCTAATCCTGCCAACCGTGTTGCGAATACCCAACTCCATGCAATGTACGTCGGCGACTTTTTTCTAAAAATGTTAACGATGCCTAATATTACACAAGCGAACTTTCATGTTATTGCTGGTCCCGGCAAAGGATTCCCTGTGTTTTCGCCGATAACACCTCCGAAATCCGGCACCTTTTGGAAATATGGGGGTGAACCAGAATCGGATTTCGGAGACACAATCCGCCGTGCTGTCTATCCAGCTTTTCAGCTTATCGGTGAAGCATTCTCGTCCGCCGACACACAGTTCACGCTATCAGTCAAAAGCCTATCTCTGCTGATGGGAGCTATGGAATATCAGGGGAAACAGATGCCCGGTATTCAGGCACAAGTGATCGGCGGAAAAGCGGCAGAGCACCTTGTTATTCTCATCAGTAATCGCGCAAGCGAACAGCACACACCACAACTTTTCATTGATGGCAAACACTATAAAGGCAGCGTTACCTATCGTTATGTTGCCAATGAGAGGCTTAGTGCCACGAATGGAGGCAATGCCGAGATGGAGGGATCCGGTGAAATCGAAGTCCGTATCCAAGAATGGGCTGGAAAGGCAACAGAATTCACTGTACCTAAAAACAGTTTCGGAATCCTGAAGATAAAGAGGTGGAGAAGTAACCAGTAGCCAGTAACCAGTTAAAGACGCAAGCGTAACAGTAAACCTTCTTTCTTAACTGGAAACTGGAAACTGAAAACTGATACAAATGATATTTGTTGTAGGGAATAGTCGCAGTGGCACAACCATGATGGGACGTATATTGGGGAGACACCCAACTGTTTACACCCTCGGTGAACTCCACTTTTTTGGTCAATTATGCGCGCCACCATTTTCATCGGAATTGGATGAGAAAAACGCAGAGGAACTTGCTTCCGAGTTGCACTGTATTCAACGCGAGGGGTATCGTACACATGGAAGCTCGCGTCGATTCTTAGACGAGGCACAAGCGTTTCTTGAGCGTTTAACTACATATCCAGATACATCGGCATCTCTCTTTGAAACCTTTCTCTACCATGAAGCAGCTGAAAACAATAAAACTATACCTTGTGACCAAACGCCGCGTAATGTCTTTTACATTGCGGATATCCTTGAGCTTTACCCAAACGCACGGATTATTAACATGATTCGAGACCCGCGCGACGTACTACTATCCCAGAAAAGGAAGTGGAAACGCCGATTCCTTGGTGGAAGTGATCTGCCTATAAAAGAAATGCTTCGTGATTGGATGAACTATCATCCGATAACCATCAGCCACATCTGGCGGACTGCTGTTAACGCAGCGGATCGGTTTCTACAGCATGACCGGGTTATTTCTATCTACTTTGAGGAACTTCTCATGCACCCTGAAACGACAGTCAAGTCCATCTGTGATTTTGTAGGTATTACTTACACCGATGAGATGCTCCGAGTGCCGCAAGTCGGCTCTTCCGTCGCCGAGGATCAACCTCAGCAACTCGGTATCAATCCGCATCGAGCACACAGTTGGCAAAAGGGTGAACTCAGTTCCGCTGAAATTTACCTCAACCAGACGATAACTGCGGTCCTAATGAGGAAACATAACTATACACCTGTGTCAATAAGACCTAATATCGCGAGTTTAGGACTTCACCTACTCACGTTTCCCATGAAATTAGCGGGAGCATTTTTCTTTAATCTGGACCGGATGAAAAACATCCGTGAAACCCTACAAAGAAGGCTGTAAGGCTTGTCAGTCGTCAGAGGATTAGTTAACAGTTACCAGAACTCTCTTTTACTGTTAACTGTTAACTGGCTACTGGACACTCTTTAACTGACAACTGATAACTGAAAACTATTTGCTATGATTGCCCAAATTAATCCGAATTATATCAAAACGCGTCCAATGAAAGCACTAACCCGCTTCATTAGTTATGCCCTTTTTGAAGGTCGCCCTGTAACCACAAAAGGGCGCTGGATCAATCCACTTGTCTTTTCTCTTTTAAAAACGGTTTCCACGAATAACCGAAAATATAGACCGATTAAAAAACCGATCTTTATCTTAGGTACCGGACGCAGCGGCACCACAATACTCGGCATCGTGTTTTCCATGCACAAAGAAGTCGGTTACCTCAATGAACCGAAAGCGATATGGCACCTCATTCACCCACATGAAGACATCATCGGAAACTACAGCCGAAACGAAGCACAGTATCGTCTCACCGCCGATGACGCAACGGACGGAATGCATCAACGCGCCGCTCAGATGTTCGGTGCTTATTTGACAGCAACTCGTTCAAGACGCCTCGTTGATAAATACCCGGAGCTTATCTTCAGGGTAGATTTCGTACGCGCCCTATTTCCCGATGCGCGTTTTATCTTTCTCGTGCGAAACGGTTGGGATACCTGCCATTCAATTGCAAACTGGTCGAAGCGGCTCGGTGGCGAAGTCAATAGCGAAAAACATGACTGGTGGGGCGTAAATGATCGAAAGTGGCAACTCTTAGTCGAACAACTCGTTAAAACAGACTCACTTTTCGCTGAGAGTGCCGATGAGATTAAGCATTTTGAGCGACATCTTGATAGGGCAGCCGTGGAATGGATACTCACTATGCAAGAGGGGTTACATTTAATGCAAGCCTCGTCTGATTGTATCCATCTCGTTCGTTTTGAAGATTTAACATTAAACCCAGACAAGACCCTCACGGAATTATGCGACTTTTGCGAACTGTCAGTAGACGGTAAATTCAGTGAGTATGCAAGGCAGACCTTGCATCCGGTACCCGCCAGAAAACCGTTTGATGTTCATCCGAAAATTGCCCCTATTTTCCATGACACAATGGGAAAATTAAGGTATGATAGTTAGGTGCACTTTTTAACATGAGTGGACTGTCAAAATAGAATAACTATATAAATTCACAGTTTATTTGAAAAGGAGTTAAGATGAGATCACTGACGCTATTGATTGTGTTGATACTTTGCGCATCTGTCTTGCTTACCGGGTGTGACCGAGGGATGGAACAACCAATCATGGAAATTATCACCCCTCCGCAGAGCTCATTAGAAAAAGCACAAGTGGCAATGGAAAAAGTCAATGAAAGACGCGCAGAAGCACATCAAAAAGGTGAAGAAACAGGTGATTTTTCTACTGTATTCACTGTCTCTGAGGACATCTTTAGAGAAGAACTTGGTTTTAGAAAGGGACTTTGGGTTGGTTTGGTGGATATATATCGCCAAGAAAACCTTGAAAATGCTGAGTTGTTGGAAGGGTTTGAAAACCTCCAAGATACCTTTGTTGAAAAACTGAAAGCGGGCACACTTGAAATGTTTTACTTTCAGTACATCGGAGCCTTTGACGAGATAATCATTGAATATCTTCGTCTATCGTTTGAATTCCCTGAAAAGAATGAGGAAGAACTCCTTCTGCTATTCAGGGAATCTGTGAAAGATCAAAAAGTGACTATAGTATTTCCATAGGAATCATTTAGGTTGGACCAAAATATATGATAGTTTTACGGAACCTGTTAATTACCTATCTTGCAATGTTGCTATTAGCTTCCGCGCTAACAGAAGCCTCTTCACTGATTAACGTTCCCCTTAACCCAGATCTTTCTGATTTTAATCGTGAAACCTATCGCTTTGTGCATCGTTTACTTAATAAGCGAGTTTTACCCGGTATACGGCGTGGTTCCCTACCGCTTACCCGAAAACAGGTGGTATCCTATCTGCTCGAAGTACATCGGAAGCAGAAAAACGGCGAAATCGAATTGAGTGCTATTGATCAAGCACGGTTAAACGCCTTGTTAACGTTTTACCGTGAAGTTCGCGAGTTTCCGAAAATTGCTACCGCAAACGGTGGTACGGCTACAATCCAAAGCCAGTCTAACGGGCGATTGCACCTGATGACAATGGCAGGTGAAGACTATCGTTTCTCCTTCGATCTAAGAGCCTCTCAACGTACTATTACACACCTTGTTGATAATATATCGAGGGAGCAGCCTGTTGAAGGCAACATGTTCGTTACCACTATCTATCCGCACCTTTATGGACAGGTGGGGGAAACGTTTGCCTTTACCACTGATATAGCGCATCGGTTCGTGTACGGTGAAATCTTTGAAGATTTTTTCCCTGACGAGACGAAAATTAGACAACTGGAAGGCAACCTCAAAAATCGGACTGCTATTAACGGTTATATGAAGTTCGACTTGCCGTGGCTTGAGTTGCAGCTCGGACAAGAGACGCTTCAGTGGGGACCTGGCTATCATGACAGCCTGTTAATCTCCAAAAACCCGTTGGCGATGGACATGATCAAATTGCAAGCCACCTACGATCCTGTCACCTTCACCGCATTTACCGGCGTATTAGAGGATATGGCGGAGGACATCAATGATAAGTATATTTCAGGGCATAGGGTAGAGGGGTATTTCTGGAATAGATTCGGCTTTGGGCTTTCCGAAGTCGTCGTTTATGGGGATCGTTTTGAACCGGGTTATCTGAATCCGGTCAATATTTACTTGATTAACGAGCAACCAATTTCGCGGGCAGATGGGCGCGTCCCTGGCAGTGGGGACAACGTTCTTATGAGTGTTGATATGCGTCTTCGCCCTATAGACAATTTTGAAATTTATGGCGAACTGATGGTTGACGATGGGAATCCTGCCGCTAATTTTAAGCATTGGGATACCAAGTTCGGCATCTTAGGCGGCATATACCTAACGGATCCTTTTGGCATCCCAGATACCGATTTCCATGCTGAGTACGCCTTTATCAACCAATATGCATATACACATGTAAACCCCGTGAACGTCTACAAACACTTTACTACACCTATTGGGCATCAGATCGGTTCCGATGCTGATAACTTGTGGCTGGAATTACGTCGCCGGTGGACAGATAAACTTGAAACGGTTTTCGGGTATGAATTGGAGCGTCACGGAACGGGCAATATTGATAAGGAACATCCGCCTGACGCGCCAAAAGATGACGTATGGACCCCTTTATCTGGGATTACACAAAGTGAGCATCGTCTCTCAGTCGGGGCTAACTGGGTTGTTATTGGACGTTATTCAATCTATGCGGAGTGGACTCGTGTATGGCGGCGAAACTTAGGGAATCGTTTAGATGTACACGAAAATGCCAATGAAATCGAAGCCAAATTCCTCTCCCGAATTCCTTGGTAAAAATAACGTAGGTTTGGCTCCTTTCGGTCATCAAAGCCGATAAAACGATGTTTTAATAAAAAGTGAAGATTTATATCCTTCTTATCATCAAAGGTGGTATAACGTTGCTTTGAGGTGTCCCGTCGTCAAAAGAAATTGGACTTTCGCGCCTAAAATGGGTATAATATATACAGGACCCTTTGATTTGCAACGTGTATTGGGACGAGGTAAGAAAAAAGGATGAGAATTCGGGTATTGGGCATACGCGGGCTTCCCGCCACTTATAGTGGATTGGAAACGATCATGGGGGAACTCGCCCCGCGCTGGGTGGAGGCTGGGCATGAAGTCATTGTCTACTGTCGGAAAGCACTTTTCAAAGAGAGACCTGCAGAATGGAAAGGCATCAAACTCGTTTACTTACCCAGCATAGAGCATAAAATGTTTAGTACCCTCAGCCACAGTTTGCTCGCAACCCTACACGCCTCTGTTACCCCGTCTGATGTCATCCTGACATGGAATGCTGGTAACGGACCTTTTGGATGGTTCTTCCGCATCGCAGGTAAAGCCGCTGTTATCAATGTTGATGGGATGGAATGGCTCCGTCCAAAATGGAAAGGCATCGGGGCAGTTTACTTCAAATGGGCGGCAAAGATGGCAACGGCAGCGTTTCCACTTGTCATTACCGATGCGTCTGAAATGAAACGGCTCTACCTTGAGGAATTGGGCGCAGAAACGACCTATATCGCTTACGGTGCAAACATTGAGCCTTCGGAGCATCCAGAAGTTCTGGAAGCTTATGGGCTTGAACCCCGGAATTATTATCTCATTGCCAGCAGGCTTGTGCCGGATAACAATGCTGATCTCATTTTGGAGGCGTTCGTTGCCGCGAACAGCGAAAAACAACTTGCTATAGCAGGTGGGGCTGATTACAAAGGTAACAAACTCGAAAACGAATTTTTGACAAAATTAAAAAATATTGCTAACGAAAATGTCAAATTCCTCGGGCATATTGATAGTTCTGAACACATTAAAGAACTTCATCATCACTGTTTTGCCTATATTCATGGGCATCAGTTTGGCGGTATTAACCCTTCCATTCTGAAGGCATTAGGGTTTTCCAACTGCATTCTGGCATTGAATACGCCCTTCAACGATGAGGTTTTGGACGGTGGGCGTTACGGCGTACTCTTTGACAAAAACGTCGCCTCGCTCACAGAGAAAATTCAGATGTTGGAACAGCATCCGGAACAGGTTGAAAATTTCCGGCGACGCGCCACAGAACAGATCCGAAACCGATTCAACTGGGAAAATATCGCACAGCAATATCTTGATGTTTTTGAGAAACTCCAGCAGAGTTAACAACGTTTATTAATTATAAACGCTCTGAGAATTTCGTCAAAACAACACATAGTCGTGTAAATCTACGTCTGAGATTAAACTGCAATCAGAGGAATTAACCTTGCCATTCCTATCAAGAAGCATCGACCAGATAGGAAAAGATGCGGACGAAACGAACCAGCATCGCGATGAAAGTTTAACGGCAAGTTTTAGCTTGCAAGCTTCGCCAAAAATACTAAAAATAGGGACTCTAGTGGAACGACTCTCCTCTTTCTACGCAAAGCGTGGCAAACATTTGTTTGATGCGATCGCTGCATTTTTCCTTATCATTATTTTTGCCCCGCTGATGGGATTGATTGCCATTCTTATTAAACTCACCTCATCCGGTTCTGTCTTTTTCTCTCACAAGCGGATTGGATTAAACAACGAACTGTTTATCATGCACAAGTTTCGGAGCCTCCATGTTGATACACCGTCCTATTCAGAGAAACCGGATGCGATGGATGATGAACGCATTACACCGATCGGCAAATGGCTCCGTAAAACGAGTTTAGACGAGTTACCGCAGCTTTTTAATGTCCTGAAGGGTGAAATGAGCCTCGTAGGCCCGCGACCAGAGATGCCTTTCCTCGCTAAACATTATGAACCGTGGGAAAATCAACGCCACCTCGTTCGTCCGGGAATGACCGGACTCTGGCAGCTCAGTCCTCACCGACGAGGCACAATCCGAGATGGCATTTCTGTTGATCTTGAGTACATTGAAAATCTATCTTTCTGGAACGATTTCAAGATACTCCTCCGCACCTTCAAGGTTTTTTGGGATAGTAACACCTACTAACGCAATGAAGTTAACCCTTGGAGTCCTCAGTAGGATCCTGCGACGCGGTTTTCGGCTCAAATGCCCGCGGTGTGAGAACGGGGCTCTGTTTCAAACCTATTTCAAAATGTTTACCCATTGCCCAACCTGTGATTTAAAGTTTGAACGGGAATCCGGCTATTTTATTGGTGCAATGTACCTCAACTATGGGGCGACCGTCCTCATTGCTTTTCCGAGTTATTTCCTCCTTGAAACCTTCACTGCTATCCCTTTCTTTGTCAATTTAGGTGTCTGGGCACTCTTTTCTGCGGTTTTCCCTATTTTTTTCTATCGTTATTCAAAAAGTCTGTGGCTGAACTTCGATTACATCTTTTCATCTTAGGGTCCATTGATGAAAATTCTTAGAACCCCTAATCTCTACCGGTGTTGTTCAAGTTCATCGAAAACCCGATTTTGACAACGGAAAAATCGGAGCGAAAACCCGATAGTTAAAAATCACCTTGTGAAGATCTGTCCACGTGTGTAGGAACTGGCATCAGAGGCAAGGAAGGTAAGTACTCGAGCGACACCAGCTGGGTCCCCGAGTGAATTGCGGGCATTTGCCACAGCCGCATCTGGATCTTGCCCATCACGCTTCGCTGATTCCGCAATTTGTCCTAATTTAAGGGGTGTTGCTAATCCCCCAGGGCAAATAGTGTGCATGCGAATGCCCATTCCCCCAACTTGGTTTTCTACCGTCATTACAAGTCCATTGACCCCACCCTTACTGGAAGCGTAAGCAACCGAAGAACTCCCACCACGAACACCTGCTCCTGATGCAATACACAGAATGACACCGCCGTTCTCTCGTCCCATTATCGGCACAGCGTGTTTTAGCGCGAAAAAAGTACCTTTGAGGTTCACGTCGATAACTGAGTCAAAAGTCGCCGCTTCAAAGTTATCAATGCGAACGCTCGGTCCGCGCAGGACACCTGCTGAAGTTACTAACGTGTCAATCCCACCGAATGCCATATCAGCCGTTGCCATCAAATCCGCCACCTCAGTTTCTGCTGTGACATCCGTGCGTTGGAACTTCGCAGTCCCGCCATTTTCAATGATTGTGCTAAGCGTTTTTTCAGCATCTTCCTCATTAATATCACCGAAGACAACTTTCGCGCCTGCTTTCGCATATTCAATCGCTGTTGCTGCACCAATCCCCGTAGATCCACCAGTAATCACGGCTACTTTATTATTCAGTTGAACATCCATATTGTTTATTTCCCTCCTTGTTCCGCTATAAAAGAGTTCCGAATCACGACAATCTATTCATTTATAGTAGATCCCGTAATTACTTATGCACTTTCCTCGTTATATGAACTTGTGAATGTGTGTTTCACAGAGGCACAGGAAACCAACAGTTTCCTATGCTATAAGTGTAAACATATTTTCGGATTTTACTATAACGGCAAAAGCAATCTCTGGGTCTGGACAACCCTATGCGTTTGGTAGGAAAGATTATACGTGGAATGCCGTGATAGCGCAAGCCTTTTTTGTGTTGACGCTAACAGCAAGCACCAGTATCGGAATTATGTTATACGTGGAATTGTTTAGTTTTTAAACTGGAAACGATAAGGAATACGGAGGCGTTGGCTGACAACGACTTTGCCCTGTTTCGCTGGCACGAATTGGGACGCTTTGAGTGCCGCAACTGCCGCTTCTTCACACCCTAAGCCGCTAACTTCAACGACTTTGACAACTTTGATATCTCTCGCTACGCCGTCTATGCCTATTGTTGCTTCGAGGACAACGAGACCTTGTTTGTGCGAAAGACGGGCAGATTCAGGATATATCGGATCAACTTTGCGGAAGAATTTGGCATTTTGTGTTGGTTCGTTTGGAAGCACAGAGACCATTGGAAGTTCTGCAGTTTGGGTGCTTGCAATAGCAAGTGATATGGATGTCCACTCTGGGCGCTGCATCCGTTTCGGTGTAAAGCGTGTCGGTTGTGAAACATTGGCTGCTGCCAGACGCGGAGGTGAACGGTACTGGAGTAGGTGCTCATCTTCTATCCCAACTTCTACCGGAGCCGTTTGGTGAACAGCGGAAACTGGGAGTGTATCAACAACGAATTGCAGTTCATTTTCCCGGATGTGAGCAACCTCTATAGGTGACTCAATACGCGGAGGCTGTGACCGCAGCATATCTGATTGCATTAGTTCTGGGGTCTTGAGCCGACGTGGCGTGTGCAAAGTTTTTTGAGCCTTCGGGAACGAGACAAACTCTGCAATGATCGCATCGCCATACTTGTCCGGTGTTCCAACAATGGACAGCGAAGCAATTCCTACACCCATCAGGTGAAGGCAGATAGATAAAACTATAGACTTGTTCATAAATTGGATGGCGTTGTTCATAATTTAAACACCTGCTTGCGAACTTCACATCGGTAATCAGTGCCTAACACAGCGGGGACGTATACTTTGACGCTATTTCTATAGGCAAAACGAGTATCTATACTAAATATAGTAGCAAGATTCGTGCCAATCTTTTGGACGAAATGACGAAATATTTAAAGCGCGCGAAAAAACTTGCAATTTCCCAATATTAATGGTAAAATTTTAAAATGGAATGGTCGGATTCAGGCAAAATTTCAATGAGGAGGAATACCCCATGGAAGTGAGAATTGAATACTGCACCTCTTGAAACTACAAACCACGGGCAGCCAGTTTGGCAGATGCCTTAAAAGAAAAGTATGGTGCAGAAGTTGCGAAAGTTGATCTAATTCCAGGCAGTGGTGGGGCTTTTGAAGTCTCATTAAACGGCACGCTACTCTACTCGAAGTTAGAAACTGGACAGTTTCCAACAACCGAGCAGGTAGCAACTGCAATAGACGCGGCATAGTTTGAATCTCATCTTTGGAAGGGCGGAGGCTGCTATTGTGTTGCCTCCGCCTCTTTTTTTAATTCCTAACTTGCAGCGAAGACTACCGAGAAAGAAAATAAAATTAGAATGCAAACACCTTTTTGGACAGGAGTCTCCACCCGTTACTCGGGAGCGGACAAAACCGAGCAGAAACGCCACGGTTAAAAATTAATCCACCGCGACGATTGCAATCTTCCATTGATCTGCTTGCTGAACAAGCGTTTCGGTATCCATAACGAACGTTCGGCGTGCTTCTACTGCAAGTACACCCGCTTTAACTTGATGCAACATCGCTAATGTTTGCATGCCAACTGTCGGAACATCGATACGGAAATCATGATTCTCGGCAGATGCTTTCGCGACAACCACACCCTTCCTTCCCAAATTGCCGCCCCTTTTAATAGTCGCATCTGTACCTTCAATCGCTTCAATAGCAAGTACGATCTGATTTTTAACGACAACAGTTTGCCCAATATCCATATTCGCGATTTGACGTGCTGTGGTGATACCGAGTTCAATATCGGCTTGTTGGCTTGCGGTAGGTTGTCGTGTTGTTAAAACGCCGGGTTGTGGGAGCAGATCGTGAAGGTAGCGGTCTTGAGGGAGAATCGTGAGTCCAACGGATTCAAGGTAATTGAGGGCTGCGTTGACAATTGCGGCGGGTTTTTCACGTCGGTTCTGAACTAAAATTTTGATCGTAGTCGTATCAATTTGAAATGGGCGAAGCAGGATATTTTTTTCGACCTTACCGATGATCACAACCTCTTTTACACCTGAGTTGAGAAGTGTTCGGGCAATCTTTTGAATTTGTCCGACACCATAAGTGTGGATTTCGGGTGTAATTCCGGCAAAGCGCTGTGCATCAGATTTTGTAATTTGGATGATAACAGGCTTCCGATCATGGGCGACAGCGGCACGAACCAATAGCACCGGCAGCTCACCTGCCCCTGCAATAATCCCCAATTTTTCCATATTTTTGTATTACCTTGCGGTTAAGTCATGTTATTTGAGGGTTTGACAGGCTTCTGTGTAAGGTTGAAGAAACCCCCAAGCAATACGCAGAAATACCGGATTTAGTCTGGGAATAGACTGGATTTAGTCTGGGGTTAGACTAAATCCGTTCCTTGTATTACATTGCAAAAACACCCCTCCATTTTGCGGCGTACTTGAAGAAATCCGCAGAAACGCCCTATCAAAGACCCCAAGCAAATACCCCCAGCAAAAACCCCATAAGCGATCTGCTTCATTACGGGCTTACGTTTCCGATGTTTTCATCAGAAACCCGATACTTAACCATTCAGGATACGATTAGGTTGGCTAAATCCGATGCCACGTTTGGAGGTTTCAATAAATTCAAGCAGGTATTCAACTTCTGGAGTCGCTTCGAGTTCTGCTTTGACTCTGGCGACGGCATGTTTCAGCGGTAGACCGGAGCGGAACAAGATGCGGAATGCTTTCTTTAACTCTGCCAGCGTTTCGGGGGTCAACTGGGACAACGGGTTAATCCGTGATGTTCGAATACCGATACGGTTGAGGCTCCGCACGCGCGACGGTTGACCGGCAGACAGCATGAACGGTGGAATATCCTGTACAATCTTTGAGAACCCGCCTGCCATTGCCATCTTGCCGACACGTACATATTGGTGCAGCGCGGCGTGCGCACCCAATCGAACATCATCTTCAATCACAACATGCCCCGCAAGCGAAACAAAATTTGCCATGATCGTTCTATTACCGACGATGGTGTCATGTGCGAGATTAACCCAATTCATCAGCAGGTTGTTGTCACCAACGATAGTTGAACCCTCTTCAAATGTTGACCTGGAGATAGAGACGTACTCGCGTAAAATATTGCGATTACCGATTTTCACATAACTCCGCCAACCATCGTATTTCAAGTCTTTAGATTGGTTACCGATGGTGGCACCGAAGAAAATCTCGCATTCTTCACCAATCGTTGTCCATTTCTCAATCTGAACATGCGGACCTATCACGGTTCCACGCCCAATATGAACGTCTTCACTGATAAGGCTATAGGGGCCAACCTTAACCCCCTCTTCCAATGTCGCTTTTGGAGAGATAATAGCCGTAGGATGAATATTAGTTTCTAGCATAGATGTTCCTCTCTAATCCTGAAAATCTTGCCAGTTAATATTGGAGGATCGCAACTCAGACAGATGCCAGTACGATTGATAATTCAGCCTCAGTGGCAAGTTCGTCTCCTACATAAACACGACCTTCAATGCGTGCAAGCCTGCTCCGCAATTGTGCAACTTCTATTTCCAGTCGAAGTTGATCGCCAGGGATGACAGCACGCCGGAATGTCGCCTTACTGATTGAACGAAAGTAACCGAGTTCACCCTCTTTACCGATGTCTCGAAGTACGAGCCATGCTGCGAGTTGTGCCAGTGCTTCAATCTGTAGCACACCGGGCATCACAGGCTGCGTCGGGAAATGTCCCTCAAAAATCGGCTCGTTGTAGGTCACGTTCTTAATGCCAACTGCCCGTTTTTTACTCTCATATTCAATGACTCTATCAACCATACACATCGGATGCCGGTGCGGTAACACTTCATAGATTTCCATTACCTCAATAGGTTCTTGAGCGGGTCGCTGTTGAAGGTGTCCTGCCTCAGCGAGGGCTTTCACGAATTCAGCATGGAATGTATGTCCAGTCCGCATAGCGATAACATGTGCCTTTGGGAGGTGTCCAGCGAGATAAAGATCCCCAATCAGGTCTAAGATTTTATGTCGGACGAACTCATCGTCAAAACGGAGTGGTGTACTGGGTTCACCTGCTGCGTTAATAACAAGGACATTATCATAACTCGCGCCTTTCCCGATGCCGAGTGCCTGCAGTGCTTCGATTTCATCCTCAAAACAGAAGCTTCGCGCGGGTGCTATATCACGGGCATACAATTCTGGCGTTATTTTGAATGTTGCTATTTGCGGGGTCGTTTGGGGGTGGGCGTAAACGAATGTCACCTCTAACGCATCAGCAGGCAATAAAACGAGTTGTCTATCTCCTGAGGAAAGTGAAAACGGTTCTGGGACCTCAATAAAATTTCGGGGTGCCTCTTGCGAGGTAAGCCCTACTGTTTGAATATTTTCGACATACGGCACCGCACTCCCATCAAGACCCGGCGGTTCTGGGGCATCCAGTTCCACTATCGCGTTGTCAACACCGAGTCCCCCTAAAGCAGAAAGAACGTGTTCGACGCTACTAACTGTTGTATCACCCTTGCGTAAGCTGGTGCATCGTGGCAAAATGTCTGCCCAGTTTTCCTGACATACCTTCACTTCGGGCGTGTCTACTATATCTACACGCCGAAAGACGATACCGGAATCCACGGGTGCCGGTTTCAAGGTTAATGTCACGGGTTTCCCTAACATTAACCCTTTTCCTGTAATTGTTATCTCGTTTTGAATTGTTTGCTGTGAGTCTGCCTTTTCCATTTTTTATGCGTTATCGGCTATCCGCTATCCTAAAATTTTTTAATGCACATCAGATTTCTCTTTCTGACTGCTGATTGCTGATAGCTATTAACCGTGACAACTATCCCTTCGGTTTATTGTAAAGCATGCCTAACGTTCACGAGAGGCACGCCGAATTTTTCGTATCATCCTGTTATGTTCTGAAAGTGTCTTTGAGAAGTGGTGTTTTCCTTCGCCTATTGCCACGAAATAAAAATAGTCTGTTTTTTCGGGGCGGAGTGCCGCCTTCAGTGAATCAATGCCCGGATTGGCAATAGGGCCCGGTGGTAACCCCCTATGTTTATATGTATTATAAGGCGAGTCAACACTCAAATCTGCTCTCGTTAAGAGTCGTTTTGGATTTCCTAAAGCGTACAGCACTGTTGGATCCGCCTGAAGCCGCCATTTTCGTTTAAGTCGATTATGGAAGACACTCGCGATCCGAGGGCGTTCCGATTTAGATTGCGCTTCCTTTTCGATCACGGAAGCAAGCGTCACGATTTCGTGCTGTGTAAGCCCTAAGTTTTGTGCCTCTTCATCAAATGTTTCGGTCCACCGCTGTTGGAATTCGTTGAGCATCATCCCAACAGCCTTTTCAACCGTTGTCCCTTTCGCGAATTTGTACGTATTCGGGAAAAGGTAACCCTCTACGGTCTTATCTTCGAGTCCATACTGTTTCAACAGACCAGGCGATTCGGTGGCTTCCAGAAATGCCGCAGCTGTGCCGAAACCTGTTGTTTCCCAAAGTTGGGCGATGGCAGATGTCGTTAAACCCTCTGGAACTGTCAAACTAACGAGCGTAACCTGTCCTTTTTCAAATTCATCAACGATGTGCCACAACGCCATATTTCGTCGCAACGCATAAGTGCCTGCGCGTAAACGTCTACCGGTTCCCCTATGTCGGACGATTATACGAAACGCATATTCATTCCGAATTAACTTTTGTTCGAGGAGTCGCTTTGCAATTGATCGCGAACTACTTCCAATGGGCACCTCAAAGTTAACAATCTCTTCCGAAGAGGTGGGAGGTGACATTAGGAATACCGCAATTGATACGCAGATGAGACAGAGCGTGCCGAGACCGCAGAATGTCAATATGCTTATCTTAATTATTCGCTTTTTTTTTCTTGACCCCATGCGTTTTAATCGTAATTGTTGAAAGAACTCAAGTTATAATATTTCACGTTCTGACGGAAAATCAAGCATTAGTATCATTAATGGATGCTGTAGATGCAGTCTCACGATCCTGGTTCAGATAGTCAGTGAGAATGATCACTGCTGCGACCTCGTCAATGAGTTCTTTCTGTTCTTTTGTGTCTTTGTTAAGTTCTCGCAAAATCTCTTCAGCCTCAGCAGTTGTAAAGCGTTCATCCTGAAATTCAATCGGGATGTTGATGACACCCTCTAAACGTTGCGCAAACTTCTGAACTTTTTCCGCTTGTGGACCCATCGAACCATCGAGTGAGAGAGGTAATCCGATAATAACACGTTCTACCTTGTGGATGGAAATAAGGTCTGAGATAGCAATCAGATCGACCTTCCGATTTTTCCGGGTCAGCGTACACAGCGGATGTGCTGCAACACCGAGTTCATCGCTGAGGGCAACGCCAATGCGTATATCGCCAATATCTAATCCGAGTAAAACTGCCATAACGGTTCCCTTTTTGTTTTCCATCGCCTGTTGATAGTTATAGTTGGCTAATTGGCTGTTGGACATTGAATTAGAAGCGACCTGAACGTAAGATAGAGATTACCAATCCGAATCCGAAGAACGTTGCAGTTAAGTAACCCATAATACCGAGAAAGAACTTCCATTCCCAAAGCCCCACACCTTGTAGGATAATTGATGAACCAACAATTAGGGAGGCGATGATCACGCTAAAGGCAATTCGGTTGATAACACGGTCAAATGCCTTAATTACTGCTTCAAGACTCAGATGCTCTAACTCAAATTTGAGAGAGCCGCGTTGTAATTTTTGTAGGATACGACGTAATTGGAGTGGCATATCACGTGCCAGTTCCGTGAAATCTTCCACGGAATCCGCGAGCTGCCGTTCCCAGCGTTTGGTTCCAACATTTTGGACAATGAATTGTGTGATATACGGTTGGCTGAATTTCAAAATATCAAAATCTGGGTTCAGTTTCATCACAACCGATTCCATTGTCGCTACCGTTTTGCCGAGCATTAAGAATGCTGGCGGTGTATGAATTTGATGACGTAGTGATGCATTAAAGACTTCGTGGATCAGTTCACCGAGGCGGAGCCGACTCGGCGGCATATTGAAGTAACGTTGTAAAAAATCGTTCATTTCCAACTTCAATGCCGCTATGTCTGTCTCATCACCAAGGATCCCCATCCGAATGTAACTCCTGACGACAGCATCTGCATCTTTGGTTAACACAGCACTGAGCCAATTGCAGATGTGCCGTAACATATCGTCGCTTATCCTACCCACCATGCCAAAGTCTACTAAGCCGATCTTGCCATCTTCTAAGACGAAAACGTTCCCCGGATGCGGATCCGCGTGGAAAAATCCATCGCTCAGTACTTGTGTGTAGAATAGTTCCACAAGCACTTCAGCGAGTTCCACGCGGTTAAATCCCATCTCGTCTAATTGGACAATCGCGTCAATCGGTACACCGTCAATGCGTTCCAACGTCAAGACACGACGGTTCGTGAATTCCCAATAAACTTTCGGGATCTTCACTTTCGGTGACTCCGAAAACCTATAATAGAAAGCATCAGTATTTGCCGCTTCGATTGTAAAATCGATTTCTTTCCGGACAGAACGCGAAAATTCACGAACAAGTTCAGTCGGTTTGAAGAGATGCATCTCCGGGTCCCGATTCTCAAGCCGTTCTGCTAACTCCATCAAGAGGTTGAGGTCGGTCTGAATAATCGTTGCGACGCGCGGACGTTGGACTTTAACAACTACCGGTTCGCCTGTTTTTAATGTTGCCGCGTGCACCTGGGCAATTGAAGCCGCCGCAAACGGATGCTGTTCGTATGTCCCGAAAACCTCCTCAAGCGGTCGTTTGAATTCTGTTTCGATGGTGGTGCGAACCTCTGAGAAATCAAACGGTTGGGCGTGTTGCTGCAGTTTCTGAAATTCGGTAATCCATGTTAATGCCTCCTCTTGCCCAACGAGTTCAGAGAGGATGTCCACCCGTGTACTAAGGACCTGTCCTAATTTAATAAATGTGGGTCCCAACTCTTCAAACGCGAGCCTTAACCGTTCTGGAACGGATAGCAGTGTCGCCGAAGGGCTGTGATCTGAACCTTTTTTCTTTCTTCCGAGGTGCCACCATTTCGGTTTTTTCTGAGGATGCGCGTCGTCCCTCACCTTTGGTACCAGCACCTTTTTGAACCTAAAACGAGTCGTCCGACCTCGCTCAAAGATTTGAGAGATAATATGTCCAAAGCCGTGTCTTGCGAAGACACTAACAATCTCAGGTAAGCGTTTCGCGCTTTTAAGTTTACGGTTCAGGTTCAGAATGCGCATGAGGTTTCGTCTCTCTATAGGTTTCCCGATTCCACTTTAAATTTTACACGAAAAGTTGTGTGGAGTCAAGGAAAATCTCGCGAAGGCAAAAATTCCGATAGTGGGTTGATAAATTGGTCTTAAGTATGCTATAATTTGAGTATAAAAAATAGAAGAAAGGTGGCAAGCGGTGGCGGAAACTTGCATAGATCGCTCTTTTACTTTTCAGCAAAGGGTCATCGCACACGCGCTATCATAGCCAAAACAGGGAATTAAATGATTAACCATCGTCTCTATTATGGCGATAACCTTGCGATTCTTCAGGAGTATATTCCTGATGAAAAGGTCAACTTGATCTATATTGATCCGCCGTTTAATACAGGAAAACACCAGCAACGCACAGAGATTGAGGTCAAACAGGATACCCAAGGCGATCGCGTCGGGTTTCAAGGCAAAGCATACCGGACCCGCAAAGGCAAAACCACGCGCTATACCGATAGATTTGAGAGTTCAGATGCTTACTTGCAGTTTTTACGTCTTCGTTTTGAAGAGGCGTATCGGGTACTGCATCCACACGGCAGTTTTTTTCTACATATTGATTATAGGGAGGTGCATTACTGTAAGGTAATGCTTGATGGAATCTTCGGGCGCGCGTCATTTATGAATGAGATTATCTGGGCTTACGATTACGGAGGGCGCGCAAAATCGTGGTGGTCACCTAAACACGACAATATCTTATGGTACGCTAAAAATCCTAAGCACTATACCTTCAATTTTGAAGAGATGGATAGGATTCCATATATGGCACCCGGTTTGGTCGGGAAAGAAAAGGCAGCACGCGGTAAAACACCAACCGATGTCTGGTGGCATACCATCGTCAGTACCAGTGGGAATGAAAAAACTGGGTATCCGACACAAAAACCGCTCGGGGTTCTTAATCGCATCGTTAAGGTACATTCATCACCAGATAGCACGCTTTTAGACTTTTTTGCTGGTAGTGGTACATTCGGCGAAGCCGCTGCGCTACATGATCGATCCTCAATTTTAATTGATAATAATATCCCCGCAATTAGGTGTATCATGAATAGGTTAGAGGCTTACGGGATTGAACTCGTTAACGCTGATTACGAGGCGCTCAGCACGCATGCAATAGAATAGACGAATTTGTTGGTCGCTCATGCCGTGTCGGCGCGTTAAGAAACTACTTTTGGCTATCCTTTTTCAAAATAGATGTTTCTAATAAGTATGGATACCAGATTGTAGTTGATCGTAAGAGGGGTCGCTTGATATTTATCGAAAAACGAATGTGATAGGTGTAGGGAGGCATGAATAGTGAAAGGACTTAAGGAAATTTCGGAACAGATTCGAGAGGGGATAACCCAATTTATGGAAGCAGCAGACGGTAGCGAGTCCCTTATTGATAAAGTTATCCTTGATATGAAAAAACGGGTCGCTGCGGCAAAAGATCTCATCGCTACAGCGATCGCAGAGGAGCAGAGACTCAAACGCGCCTATCAAGATGCTATTGATACCGCGGAAACATGGGGCAAACGAGCAGACGCCGCTTTGCAGAAGGAAGACCACGGACGCGCAAGCGAAGCACGGCAACATAAACAACAATATCAGTGCCTTGCAGACGATTATAAACGCCAGATTGATGCTCAAGAAGCAGTTGTTGTCCGTCTCAAGACTGCCCTTCATGAATTTTATCACCAGTTCCAAGACGCAGTGAAACGTGCTGAAACCCTCTGCCAACGCCAGAAACAGGCAGATACGCGTGCGAAGCTCTATAAGTTACTGTTTGATGAAATTGGGAACGATGTGTCCAAAGTCTTCAAACAGGCGGAGCAGAGATTAAAAACGACAGAAGCCGAAGCAAAAATGTGGGAGGACAAGAGTTGCCAGACGACTACCGAAACGGAAATGACGGGAGACAACTTCAATCTGGACCAAGCAATCGCAGACCTCAAAGAGGATGTCTTGGGCAGTGATCGAAAATGATTAACCTCTTGGAGTTGACGAAATATTTCGGCAAGTTGTGTGCCGTTGATGCACTAACATTGCAGGTAGATGCCGGTGAGATTTTTGGATTTCTCGGGCCCAATGGTGCAGGGAAAACGACGACAATCAATATGCTCACAGGCTTACTCCATCCGACATCCGGTACCGCAACGCTTGGCGGGTACGATATTCAGGAGCAGAGTCTACAGGCAAAAGCGATTCTCGGACTGATGCCGGATACGCCGCAGCTTTATGAGGCACTAACGGGTAGGCAGTTTGTCCGTATGATTGCCGATTTGTATGAGGTGCCACCGCGGCAAGCCGAGAATGAGATGGCAATCCTACTTGAGCAGCTTGAACTCGCCGATGCCGCTAATGATCAGATTAAAGGGTATTCCTACGGCATGCAGAAGAAGATTCTGCTGATCTCGCTCCTCGTGCATCATCCGAAAATCCTATTTCTTGATGAACCTACCAGTGGTCTGGATCCGAGAAGCGCGCGCACCGTCAGGGAAATTTTGCGCGAACGCTGTGAACAGGGTTGTACCGTCTTTATGACAACGCATATCCTTGAAATTGCCGAACGGATCTGCGACCGGGTTGGTATTATCAGTAAAGGGCGGCTTATTGCTGTTGGAACGCTCTCGGAATTACAGCAAAAGAAGCGAGACCTCCGAGCGCAGTCCGCCGATGTCAATCAGCAGACAGAAACATTAGAGGATATTTTTCTTGATCTAACGGCGGAATAGTTGTCAGTAAAAGAGGCACTTGATTAACCAAATAACCTCTTAACTGACGACCGATAACTGATGGCTGAAGACTCATAAAAATGTTAAGAAGTATTAAAATTTTACTGAAAGCGGATTGGCAGGGCTGGGGGAATAGTCTTAAACGTGGTGGAGAGACATGGCGGAAAGGCGTTTTAAAAGGCATCGGTTATTTCATCTTCATCGTCGCCTTGTCGGTGTTAGGTAACTCCCTTTTCAGCCATTTGCGGTCCACTGAGGCGAAGCCCGCGCTTCTGTTGGGCGTTATTAACGGGTTCATGGCGTTTGGAATGATTGTTGTTGCCAAGGAGTTGATGGAGAGTTCCCTGAAAAGCCTGTATGAGGCACCGAACACGGCACTCTTACACGCTATGCCGATGCATCCGGTGGCAATTTTCGGATATAAATTTGTTCACTTGACGATGACTCGCCTCCTGAGTATGCTCTGTTTTTTGGGACCGCCGTGGGTAGTATTCGGTCTGGTATTTGGATTGCCGTGGCATTTTTATGTGGCACTATTTCCGACGTGCTTGTGTCTTCTCGTAATAATTGCGAGTTATGTTACCATCAGCGTCATGTTGATTGCCCGTTTCTTTTCATCGGGGTGGCTCCTTGCTACACTCAAGGTGCTCGGTACAGCAATCGGTGTGGGCGTGGGGTTTCTGTTATCGTTGACTCTGTTTACTACATCGGATTTGGTGCCGGTGAAACAACTTTTGCTGGATTGGGTATCCTCGGAGACAGCAGGTGCAGCCGCTAAATGGTATCCACACGAATGGATTGGGGAATTCCTGTTAACCTGGACAACTGAATCCACAATAGGGCTCCGCTTGAGGTGGGCATTGGGCGGTATCGGTGGATGTCTCGTTTCTGTAGGTGTGGTAACTCTCGTCGCGCAACTGATTTATCAGCGCGGTTGGGAAAATATTCGCCAATTGAAAGCCAAGCGCAAACCGATACGGAGCAATGGTGATTCTAAAGCATCACGCCTCAAAGGTATTGCCATAGCAATCGGGCGCGGCAAAATCAGAACTATGATGTTAAAAGATTTTCTGATTTTTGTCAGGCATAGCGGACGGCTAATTGCGACTGTCATGCTCACGCTTTTTTTAGCTATTCATATCGGCGTATTATTCGCACGTGGGGAGGGAGCGGATGCAAACGCTGCTGAGATTCTTACCGTACAGGTCGTACTTTACAGCATTCTTATTACCTTTGGCATCAGTTGCAATGGGCTGCGGGATGAAGCGAAGACATGGTGGATGCTGAAATCTGCGCCTGTCACACCGGATTTGGTGTTTACAAGCAAATTCCTAACCACACTTCTCTGTGCATTGGTGTATGCTGAATTCTGGTCTTTGGTTATTATTTATCTACTCCAAATGCCGAGAGACGTTTGGATGCCGATATTGCTAACACCTGTTATAACGCTCCCTGCGGGGTGTGTATTGAATACGGCGATTGGGACACTGCCGTGGATGGCGGAACTCACACATCAACCGAAGCCGCTCCTGCGGGTTGTTACTTTCACCGTAGTGCTTATTGTTAATATTGGACTTGTAATCGCGCCGGTGATCGCGTGGTATACAAAGAGCATTGTACTATTTGCAGGCTTGATAGTCAGCCTCGCGAGCATATTCGTGGTGTCTTATAAGTGGGGTATCGGGAACCTTCGCAAGTTATTGGTCGCACAGCAATGAGGCCCGTACTACTTGCTGGCAAGGTGTTTTTGCTTGGGTGTTTCCCATAGCAACCTCGCCTATTTGTAACGCATAGGAAAGAGAGAGAAAATGTTGATAGAATACGAGGGTATAACACCAAATGTGGATCCGTCAGCCTTCGTCGCTCCAGGGGCGATGCTTATTGGTGATGTAACAATTGGTGAAGAATCAAGCATCTGGTTTAACAGCGTACTCCGCGGAGATTTAGAACCGATCCACATCGGGTGTCGCACCAATGTTCAAGATGGTACGGTAATACACATGGATAAAGAGATTCCGTGCGTTATCGGCGATGACGTTACGATTGGTCACGGTGCCATCCTCCACAGTTGTACGATTGGCAACGAAGCACTGATTGGGATGGGTGCGATTCTTTTGACGGGTTCGGTAATTGGCGAGCGTGCAATTGTCGCCGCTGGCACACTTGTCCGTGAGGGACAGGAGATTCCAGCCGGGACTGTCGCAATGGGCGTCCCCGCGAAAGTTCGACGTGAGGCGACCGAGGCTGAACTTGAACGCGTCCGGCACGGTAAGGACGATTACATCCTGCGTGGCAAATTAATGCAAAAATCTACTTTGACATCTCAATAGGTACATTTTATCAGTAATAGCGGTTTTTATTTTACGGTAACGAATAAAAAGGAAGATTATGGCAAAACGAACATGTTTGATGATTGGCGGCAGTGGTATGGCCGGTGGCTGGATCCACAACTTCACCAGTAATTTCAGCGATCGGATTGAAATCATTGGATTAGCAGACGTGAATACAGACGTTCTCGCAGCACAAGGCGAGGCGTTAGGACTCAGCACCTCACAACTCTTCACAGACTTTAACGAGGCATGTGCAGAGGTCAAGGCAGATTTTTGCGGTGTGGCGACCCCACCCCAATTTCACAGTCCGGCAGCGATTGCCGCTATGGAAAACGGGATGCCCGTTATCTGCGAAAAACCGATCGCGGACACTTTAGATGCAGCAAAAGCGATGGTACGTACCGCGCAAAAAACGGGGTTACCGTGTGCTATTATCCAAAACTATCGCTATGCCGATAATAAGCAAGAATTGATTCGCATTCGTGATGAAGGCAGATTGGGACGACTCCAACATATTGTAGGCAGATACGCGTGCGATTACCGTCGCTACCTCTCGTGGGGAAAAGCATGGCGGCACGATATGGATTTCGGACTCCTTTTTGAAGGTTCTGTTCATCATCTGGATATGCTTCGATTTCTTTCTGGCGGCGATTGTGATACTTTGATCGGATTTGGCTGGAACCCCGAATGGTCAAGTTTTAAACATTATTCAAGCGGCTTCTATATGATGCGGATGGATAACGGGGTCCACACCTCTTATGAGGGCAACAGTTCCTCCGCAGGCATCATCAATTGTTGGAATTCCGAACACTATCGCGCCGAATTTGAAGAAGGTGCCGTCGAAATCGCAGGCGGAAACCAGATGACTATCCATCGTGTCAGTGGTGAAACGGAAGTCTATGAGGCACCAGCGATCCCTTATCACGCACATCAGCATCTGTTTGATGAGTTCCTGAATTGGCTTGATGGGGGTGAACCTTCTGATACGCGGATTGAAGACAATATCAAAAGTTTTGTGCTTGTCATCGCCGCGATGGAGACGACCCTTGATGGACAGCCGAAGCAGATTGCCGATTACCTCAGCGACTTAGACCACTAAGATTGATGAGTCTGCCCTCGCGAAGGTTGCATATTGAGTAGGTGTTAGCTATGCTCAATCCAAACAGCGAAATACCAACCGTCCTTGAAGACATTCCAGAATCGGAACAGCACGCTTTGCTTGAGAAGGCAGCAACGTGGATTGTGCGGCGCGGTCTGACCGCGCCAGCAATTATCGTTCTGGAGACCTGCAAACCCCTAAACTTTTTGGGCAGTCAATTTTTGATTGCCTTTAGCCCTTTTGTTCAAGCGATTTTCAAAGGTGACGAATACCACAAATTCGCACTCGTCTTGGAAAAGGATGCGAATGTTGAACTCTTAATTGAATTGATTGAGGCACAGTCATGAGTCGGGAGGGACAGCCTCTCCTGTTCGATGTCCGAAAGTGGTTTCCTCTTAGTCCAAAACCAAGCCCGTAATGGAATGGAGGGCGACTCAATAGCGAAAACCGTTAATTCACCAAACAACGAAACTTAACCGCAAGGAAACTTAAAAATATGGCAGTTGAATTGAAGATGCTTCAGATGGATCAGACGATGACCAAGGGGAAAATCGGGAAATGGCTTGTTAAGGAGGGCGATACTGTCACGGAGGGGCAACCTTTATTGGAGATTGAGACTGATAAGGTTGTCCATGAACAGGAATCGCCTACCGATGGTGTTATTGCCCATATCCTTGCTGAAGAAGGCACCAATGTTCCCGTCAACGCGCTGCTCGCTGTTATCGGGGCACCCGGTGAGGAAGTCCCACGCGTCGCGGCAGATACCGCGGTGGCACAGCAAGAACCGGAACCAGAAGAGCCGGCACAACCCGTACAGCCGAAGCCAACACCATCACCGACCACTGTTGCACCAAAAGCCTCCCCAGCAGCACGCCAACTCGCTGAGAAACTCGCTATCAACTTGACCGAAGTCACTGCCTCTGGCCCTGGCGGACGGATCCTTGAGGGCGATGTTCAGCGGTATATCGACTTAAGGGGACCGATGCCAACCGAAACGGCGCGCCTAAAAGCATCTCCGCTTGCACGGCGATTAGCGAAGGAGCATGGTGTTGATCTCAGTTCAATTGCGGGTTCCGGCCCCGATGGCAGAATCGTTCGGGACGATGTGTTACAAGCTGCAAGCACAGCACCAGAAATCTCTGCTGCAGAGGCTCCGGCACTTCAACAGGCAGCAGAAGTCATCGCTATGGACGGCATCCGTGGAATTATCGCAGAACGGATGACCTTGAGTGTTCAGACGAATGCCAGCGTCACGCTTCATACCGAAGCCGATGCAACGGCATTTGTTGAATTACGCGGGATGCTCAACGATAAACTACAGGCAAGGGAGGTAAGTATTACCTACACCGATTTGCTTGTAAAGGTTGTGGCAAATGCTTTGCGGGAACATCCACGACTCAATGCAACACTCACGGATGAAGGGATACACCTATTATCAGAAATTAACATTGGGGTGGCAGTCGCACTGGAGGATGGGTTGGTAGTCCCGGTCGTCCGAGATGCTGACAAAGCGCGGTTATCGGAGCTTTCAACGCAAGTAAAAGATTTCGCTGAACGGGCACGGGGTAATCAGTTGACACCCGGAGAACTTCAAGGCGGGACTTTTACGATTACGAATCTCGGAAACTTTGGGATTGATGCGTTCACACCGATCATCAATCCGCCGGAGAGTGCGATTCTTGGGGTGGGACGGATTCTGAAGAAGCCGGTTGTTCATGAAGATGAGATTGTTGTTCGGAGTATGCTGGCACTAAGTCTGACGTTCGATCACCGGGTTATAGACGGCGCGCCTGCAGCGCAGTTCCTGCAAACGGTTTCCGGTTATATTCAAGACCCGTATTTGTTGTTGGTGTAGGATCTACCAACGTTCTGTCTGTAGAGATTCGACTTCATCAAAGTGTGCGTCTCGTGTGACGAGAATCAAATCATATTGCAAAGCAATTGCTGCAATCCAAATATCATTATTCGGGATGGGTCTACCTTTCCTTCGCAGCCGTTCTTTGATGATTCCGTACCACTGTGCTGTTTCCAAATCACAAGAGATGAGTGGAAATCGCTGCGTAAGCCGGTTGACTTTTGTGAGATTTTCTATAGGTCTATTTGATTTCCGGGCACCGTAGTAGAGCTCACCAATTGCTGGCGAAGGCAAAGACACTTTAGGAGCATTTTGCATTTCGTCTGGAGTGTGGATTATCATATCATCGGCCAACATAGCAATAAGAATGTTGGTGTCCAACAGATATTTACCATTCTGATTCATCGACCTGTCCACAGTCCTCCTCAATCGCTTGTTTTATTTCTTCCAAGTCCTCAGGGGGGAATAGACCTGCTGCAAATTCGAGCAGTTCCTGAAGGGGTATACCTTTTGGAGATTCACCGGACAACTCTAACGTAAAATCTAAAACCTGTCTCTGTTGTCCTGGTGAAAGGTTTTCCAATCGCTGCACAATCTCTTGAATAGTCGTTGGGTTTTCCATTGTGTTGCCTCCTTTTTGATTAAGGGATGGCGTTTTTGTACCTACTGATCTCTTAAAAAGATTTTATCACAGGTCGTATGAGAAATCAACGCTTTTTGATATGCTGTCCTTGCGATAAGGATGCCATTCCGCAGCCTTCCTCAATCGTCTGCTTCATAATTTCCAAGTCTTCCTTCGAGATTGTACCTACAAATTTAAGCAATTCCTTTCCCGGTGTACCTCTTATCGGTTCGCCTAAAAAAGAGAGGACGGAATTCAAAATCTGTTTCTGTTGCCAGGGGGTGAGTTTGTCTAATCGCTGTACAATCTCTTGGATAGTTGTTGGGTTTTCCATCGTGTTGCCTCCTTTTTGCGTAAATCCAGAAACATAATAGAGGTTGGGTAACCCAACCCCTACTATTATACAACGAGAAAATGGCGATTTTCAACGTTAAAACTACCCAATTCCCACTTTCTCAAACATCAAATCTAAATATGATTTTCGATCTCTGAAAGGACTGATAGAACCGCTTTCTGTTTTTTCGTGCCAGTTCAATCGAAGAATGTTATATGCCAACATATTCTTTTCAATCCACTCATCGGATTGTCTGTTTCCTAATTTGGAACTATCGCGTAGCAGCAGAAATGAATTAAGATGGAATGTCCGATCCTGTTTAGCCTCTAATTTTTTTTCGAGAGTGATAAGCGTTTTATCCTCAGATTTTCGAGCCAGTTTAACCTTTGGATGATTTTGATAGCTAAGTGTCTCGTCATCAATAATACCGCGCTGTCCTTTCGGATCTATGAAAAGGATGTGGGTTACCGTTTGCTCCTTATCCACTATCCACAACACAAAATCGGGATAATAACTCCCGTCGTCACTTTCTAAATAAATCCCAATTTTCCCTACATTTCGCATTAGGTAGAATTCATACCGTTTATTCTTCCTGTAGAATTGCTTGATGTAATTTGTTATGTCCTCAACAAATTTTCGTTCACCCGCATTCAACCGGTCTGGTGAGACTTTGACATCATTTAATTTATCGCCGCTGCTTTCCTTTGGGTCTAACAAAAGCGGTATATAAATATGCCGATGATGTGTATCTAAAAATAGGTTTAACTCTTTCTGGATCTGTATTTCTGGATCTATGCGTCTTGCTTTTGATCTGTCACGTTTCTTCTCTGCCTCACTGATTTTAGCAAGAAACTCGTCGTATTCATCGCGATCTTTAAATCCCTTCGTTACCGTATATTCATAGATAAAATCATCCTGATTCAATGGTTCATAAACATAGTTAGCGCTATTGATATGGGCATTGATGCGGTTTCGTAGTTTACGAATGACTTCAATGACAACTTGGCGATTGAGTTGATCTGCCCACGTTATTTTATCTTTATCCGCTTTCCGGTAACGAATTCCCCCAACAAGTGCCAGAAAATCTGAGATAGCGGGTTCGCTATTGCTCTCATGGTAGATTTGCAGATGATTTTTCGCCGCCTCGCGACGGATGATGGTAGCGAGCCTAGCTCGATTCAAATAACAAGAATATTCCTTGTTATATTTCTGCAAATCTTCGTGGATATTCGGTTCTTCCTTCTCTTTGTCTGTTCGGTAATCCAACATCAGTGCTTGCCAATTGTTGATAATCCCATGTTTTTCAGTGTTATCTTCAAAATAGGTATAATTAATTGATTTATCACTGCTGAATACCACGCGCTTGATTGAGTTATCGCTGCTACCAGCTTGCTTAAAGATGGGCAATTTGCTGTTATATTCATTAAAATGAATAGTTGTACCGTTATCTACCTTAAAAAAGGTTGGATTTACTCCAATCTTAAAGGTGTGGTAAATTGGGATACCACCAGCGCGAACTTCCTTAAGAAAATGTTCAAGATAGCTTCGCTGTAAGCTGAAAACGGTTAGCGTTTCTAATCGTCGAATATCACTTTCTTTATCTTTTTTATGCGGAAGTGGGTAGGGGAAGTCTGGATCCTTCTCAATATATCGACGTTTTCCATCTCCACCCTTCCCTTGTAACCGAACACCACGTCCAAAAATCTGTATAATCAGGTTTCCTTTGGAACGTCCCAAATTAATCAGATCAATTACGGAGAGACGGTAAGAATTCCACCCTTCCGCAAACTTGCGGCTCCCAATCAGGACATTTATCGGACTGGTTTCGTTATCAAGATTTTCAAAATGGAGTTTTGGGTTTTCAATTGCCTCAACGCGCGTTTCAATGCTGTCGTTTTCAATACTATTGTAAAAACTCGCAGCATCCCCAATATTGATCATTCCCCACTTTTCGCCATCTCCATAAGAGAGAAGTAACTCGCTATTATTGTCTAGATTACGTGCGACGACCAAGTGACCAATAATGGCACCACCAAAAATGGTTCTGAATTTTTGGCGTTCTGCCTCACTTAGTGCTGCAAGGTAATTGAGAACTTTCTGGATATCAGAAACTTCATCGTTTGTGCCTTCCTCTTTCAGATTTTCGACGGTGTGTCCCATAAACGCCATTAAGGGACGATAGGC